>DASUVR010000257.1:0-6866 GCA_036378855.1 Gemmatimonadales bacterium
GGTATCTGGCGACTAAACGTACAAACACCCCCGAACCGGAGCTCGGGGGCGTTTCGGCGCGCCGCATGCCCGCAGATAGCGGGTTGGGTCCTACGCGGCGTGCTCGGCGGGGACCCTCTGATGCCAATGAAGCTCTAGCGCATCGTCCTCGTCGGTCGCCCAGACATAGGCCCAGAAACGTACCGGCTTGGGCTGCGGGGCGCCGCTCCGAATCACAATCCCCAGCGGTTCAGGCTGGGCCACGACGAAAGTCCTTCGGGTCACGGTCCTCTCCTTACCAGGGGGGCCACGAGGTCAATTAAAGCACCGACCGTGCCTAAGGGAGTGCGGCCGTATGTTGAAGCAGGAGAGTTACTTCGCTTGTCAGCTCAAGGGGTTTTGCCGTGTCGGTCGGACGCAGGCGGGCAGCTAGGCCGTGTCTCCGGGACACGGCTTGGAGAGAATCAATCCGGGAGCGTTCTTCGCGAGAGTGCCTCGCTTGCGCCGCTTTATCTCTTCCTGTTTCCACTCGGGATAGAGGGAGCGCAGCGCGTCCGGCGCGAGAGCGGGGCAGGTGGGGAGCAGCACGTGGAATCCGCCGGGGCGGCTGCGTCGTTGCAGGTCGGCGACCAGCCGGTTGCGGCATGCGGTTTTCAAATGCAGCAGGACGCCCGGATCGATAATGACGATATCAAATCCGTCCAGAAAATTGAGGAACTCCGGCAGACAGGGATCGAACTGCGTCACGTAGCTCTCGAACAGACTGGAGAGGGCCTCCGCGGCCATTCGCGATTCCACCCGTTCCACGGATCCCAACTCGCCGGCCAGAAAGGTGACCGCCGCATCGTGCGCCGCCAGCAGGTAGGTGGTCGGCGCGGCGGCGCTCCCCACTACCAACGCCGAATCCTCCGGCTCGATTCGAGGAAGAATGGCCGTGAGGGGGCAGTGAGGGTCGAGCCCCCAGTGAGTTGGCGTGCGCTGGGCGGCCCGCAGTTTCAGGAATTGCTGGCGCCAGCGCCGGTACGGCTTGAGCGAGAGTCGCTTCATGATGAGCCGGTCGACCGATTCCAGCATCAGCACCTCGGTCAGGACGAACTGACCCTCTGAGGTCGCCTGCAACTCGGTGGCCGCCTCATCGCCCAGGCGGAGCAGCTCGTCCCTCCCGATCGAATTCTTGTAGCCCTCGACCCGCTGCAGGATGTACTCCTGATAGTGCTGCTTGTCGGAGTAGGGCGACCGCCGCCGCCGCGACGCCTGCCGAACCTGGATCGCGCTCAGCATGGCTCGACGTGGACTGTGACTTCATCCAGCTGCAGCGTGTCCCGCAGCCGGCCCTCGACCTGATCGGCGATCAGGTGGGCGCTGGTCACGTTGGAGCTTCCATCCACCGCGATGGTGAGCTCGGCAAAGCGACGGTCGCCCGCATGGCGCGATCTGATGGCGTAGGCCGAAACCACGCCCGTCACCCCTTCGGCCTCTCGCTGGATGGTGGCCTGGTCCAATGCCCGCTCATCGACCAGGCTCGGTATTGACCGGCGGAGAATCTGATATCCGGCTCGACCTACCAGTATGGCCACGATGAGTGCCAGAGCGGGATCGGCCCACTCCAGACCGGAGCGGGCCAGGAACAATCCGGCCAGCACGCCGAGGGTGATAAACACATCGGTCCGGGTGTGCAGTGCGTCGGCCAGGAGCAGATCGCTGGCGAGCCTGCGGGCCGCCCGGGTCTCGAACCAGACCACCCCGATGTTTATCACCAGAGTGAAAACGAGCAGCGCCAGGGCCGAGCTCGAAACGCTCACCACGGGAGAGCCGGTAATCAAACGGGCGATGGCTCCGCGAACGAGTTCAAAGATGGAGAGTGCCAGGAGGAGGGCGATGAGCAAAGCACCGAGGGTTTCGAACTTGGCGTGCCCATAGGGATGGTCCTCGTCGGGCGCCTTGGCGGCTACTCGAACCACGAAGATGGCGAAGATGTTATTGGCCGAATCGACCGACGACTGCAGGGCATCACCGAATACCGCCAATGAATTGGTGTTCACCCCAACCGCGAATTTCACAATGACCACAACGATGTTGGCCAGCAGGATCCCACCCAGGACTCGGCGTACCCCGGACGATTTTTCCCGAGAGACTGCTCCGCTGGGCATGGTGCAAGTTGGAAAGGGTGGTGAGCAAAGTCTAGAGCCCGGCTTCTCTCAACCGGAGACGGCTCGCAATACCGCACCCTTCAAGTAGCCGGTCTCAGGGATCGTGAGCACTTCCGGGTGATCCTCTCCTTGTCCCAGAATCCTCTCCAGCACGACGGCGCGTCCGCTGTCGCCCGCCGCCTCACTCAGCATGCCGAGGAACTGCGGCAACCGGACGTGAAACGAGCAGGAGGCGGTCAGGAGAAATCCTCCCGGTGCCAGCAGCCGGAGCGCGCGCAAGTTGATCTCCCGGTATCCCCGCAGCGCATCCGGCACCGCTGCCCGGGACTTCGCAAAGGCCGGAGGATCCAGTACGATGGCATCGAACCGCTCCCGGGCCCGCTCCATCTGCCGCAGCGTCTCGGGCACGCTGGCCTCTCGCCATTCGATGTTGGCCCGTGCGTTGAGCGCGGCGTTGGCCGCGCCGCGCTCCAGCGCCTCTTGACTGGAGTCGAGTGCCAGCACGTGAGCCGCCTTCCCGGCCAGGTGCAACGCGAACGAGCCGTGATAGGTGAAACAATCCAAGGCCCGCCCGCCCGACATCATCAGGCCTCCAGCCAGGAGCCGGTTGGGCCGTTGATCCAGGAACGCGCCGGTCTTCTGGCCCTGCCAGGGAGCGGCCAGGTAGCGCACCGTCCCCTCACGCACCTCAACCTCCTCCGGAACGGTTCCATGGGCCAGCTCCGGTACCAGCGTGAGCTCTTCGCGCCGACGGACCGGCACGTCGTTTCGCACCAGAATCCCTTCCGGCTGCAACACCTCGACCAGAGCTCCGATGATCTGTTCGCGCATGGTCTCCAGACCGGCAGAGAGCACCTGAATGACCAGCCAGCGGTCGTAGCGATCCACGATCAGCGAAGGCAATGCATCACCCTCGGCGTGCACCACTCGATACGCGGTGGCGTCAATGCTGTGCCGGCGGGAGGCGGCCTGCGCAATCCGCTCGCGCCACCACGCCGGGTCAATCGTGCGCTCACTTCGCTCCAGGAGCCGGAGCCGGATCTCCGATCTGGGCGAGTGGAGCGCCTGACCCAGAAATTTTCCCCGGACGTCCTCAACCCTGACCAGACCGGGCTCATCGGAGGCGTCGAGCACCTCGCTGCGATAGATCCAGGGGTGACCCCGAACCCAACGCTCAGCGCCGCGGGGGGTCACCTTGGCCCCGGTCACGCCCGGTCGGGCCGGAGAACCGTGGCTCCTCGTAGATAGCAATGCTTGATTTCCGAACGGCTGCGGGTGGTGTAGGCGTGAACCAGGAGTCGGATGCATCGGGGCAGGGAGCCGGGAACCGGAATCTCGGTGGCATGCAACAGAGCAACGATATTCCAGCCGAAGTCTTCGGCAGCTCGAGCGGGAAATGCGGCGTCGAGATCTCGGGTGACGGTGAAGAGGGCACTGACGATGTCGTCCGGCTCCAGGTTGTTGGCATCAATCAGGGCGCGAAGCAGCTCGTCGGTGGCCGACAGAATTTCGCCGGCCTCGTTCCGGCTGACCGTGGTGGCCCCTCGGATTCCTTGAAGGCGCGGTGGAGTCGGCATGAGACATAATGTAGCGTCGCTCCTCCGCCTGATGATGGTGACGGACGATCGGCTGGTTCAGGGAAGAGACCTGCTGCAGCTGGCCATGGCGGCCCAGCGGGGTGGGATCACCTCGCTCCAGGTGAGGCTCAAGCTGAGGAGCCCGAGGGAGCTGGTCCATCTGGTGCGGGCGCTGGTAAAAGGGTTGGACATTCCCGTGCTGGTCAACGACCGGCCGGACATCGCGATCGCCGCCGGGGCCGCTGGGGTGCATCTCGGACCCGACGACGTCCCGGTGAATCTGGCCCGGACGATCGGTCCGCCGGGTTTCATTGTCGGTGCATCAGTGGGAACTGAAGCCGAGGCCGCGCCTGCGGCTGAAGCAGACTACTGGGGCGTGGGCCCTTGGCGCGAAACCACGACAAAGGGAGACGCGGGGAGTGCGCTGGGCACAGATGGATTCCAGAGGATAGTAGAGCTGGCGCGAGGCAAGCCCTGCCTTGCGATCGGCGGGATCAGACCGGTGGACGTGGGATCGGTGTTATCCCAGGGTGGAGCCGGGGTAGCGGTGGTGTCCGGGATACTCGGGGCGGGCGATATCGAGACCGCGGCACGGGAGTATCGGGCTAGGTTTTCTGTCTGAGCCTTCGAATGGCTTTGAGATGCTCGCTGTAGGTGCGAGAGAACACGTGGCGCCCATCCGGACCGGCCACGAAATAGAGATAGCGAACGTCCGCCGGGTAAAGCGAAGCCTCGATGCTGCGCCGGCTGGGCGAGTTCACCGGGCCCGGAGGAAGGCCGGGATTGAGATACGTGTTATAGGGCGAGCTAAACTGATAATCTTTCTCGAACAGCCGGGTTTTCCGCTTCCCCCGCTTTAAACTGATGGCGTACTGCACGGTGGGATCGGCTTGCAGTGCCATGCCGATCCGCAGCCGGTTGCGGTACACGCCGGCAATGGTTTCGCGTTCGGCGTCGACCCTCGCCTCTCCTTCCACGATGCTGGCCAGCGTCACCAGCTCCAGTCGGGTCATCTTGAGGGTGTCCAGCCGGGCATCCCAAGCCGGTTTCCACTCGGACTTGAAGCCGTCAGCCATGATCCGCACCAGCTGTCGGGCGGTGACGTCGGCCGGCAGGACGTAGGTTTCCGGCCGGAGAAAGCCTTCGAACGAGGGAACCCGCATACTCAACAAATGGCTGGCGGCCTGGCTGTCGCGTGCCGCAACCACGAAGGAGTCGCTGGGGAGGCCCAGCCGCTCGGCAGCCAGCGCCGCCACTTCCTGGATCGTCAGTCCTTCCGGCACGGTGAAGCGGAGTGCCGCCTTCTTGCCGTGCGACAGCATGGTGAGCACGGTCCAGGGAGAGGTTCCTGCGGGGAACTCGTACACGCCCGCGTGGACTGAACGTTCCACTCTCCTGAGCTTGGCCATCAGCTTGAACCAGCCCGGATGGGCGATTACACCGTGGGCGGCCAGGCTGTCGGTAACGGCTCCGAACGAGGCGCCGGGAGGAAGAATGACCCGCGCGGGCTTGGCAGAGGAACTGCATGAGAGGACGGAGAAGACGGAAAGGGCGGACAAGATGGAGCGGGCTCCGCGGTTCGACTTTCCTCGGAATGAACCTGGGGTGTTCACTCGACGTCCTCCGAAATTCCATCGCTCCTCTTCTCCCTCTCTTCCGCCTTGTCCATCCTCTCCGTCTTCTCCGCCCTATTCCGACGTGCATCCAGGAAATGCTGCAGCATCACGGCGGCTGCCAGGGCATCGACCTCTTCCTTGCGGCCCTTGGTGGACCCGCCTTGCTCCCATACCGCAGCCAATGCTCGAGCGGTGCTCATCCGCTCATCCCATAGCTCCAGGGGCAGACCGGTGCGGTGGGCCACGGCCTCAGCCAGCGTCCGAGCCGCAATCGCGCTCTCTTCTTCCCGCCCATCGGGAGTCAAAGGAAGCCCTGCCACCAGGCCAACGAGCTGATAGGGAGTAGTGAGGTCGAGGAGGCGCCGCATGGGAAACCGCTTGCCGGCGCGGCGGACCAAAGTCTCGAGGGGCGTGGCCAGGGTCTGGGTCTCGTCGCTGAGAGCCAGCCCAATCCGAATCTCTCCCCAATCGATGGCCAGGATGCGTCCGGTGGTTGGAATCATCCCAGAATGTAAAATGGAGAGGACGAATCGCCCTCTCCGCCCATTCTACTGCGCCATCGTGGCGAAGAACTCCTTGTTGTTCTTGGTGCGCTTCATCCGTTCCAGCAGGAACTCCAGCGCCTCCACCGGCGGCATGTCAGCCAGGAAGTTCCGGAGCAGGTACACCCGGTTGAGCTCGTCCTTATCCATCAGGAGCTCCTCCTTCCGGGTGGAGGTCCGCTGAATGTCTATGGCGGGATAGATGCGGCGGTCGGCCAGACGGCGGTCGAGCACCAGTTCGGAGTTTCCGGTGCCTTTGAACTCTTCGAAGATGACCTCGTCCATCCGGCTGCCGGTGTCGATCAGGGCCGTTGCGATGATGCTCAGGCTTCCGCCCTTGTCGATGTTCCGCGCGGCCCCGAAGAACCGCTTGGGCTTTTGCAAGGCGTTGGCGTCGACACCGCCGGAGAGGATTTTGCCCGAGTGCGGTACCACCACGTTGTGGGCCCGGGCCAGGCGGGTAATAGAGTCCAGAAGGATGACCACGTCCCGGCCATGCTCCACCAGACGCTTGGACTTCTCGATCACCATGTCGGCCACCTGCACGTGACGGTCGGCCGGCTCGTCGAAGGTGGAGGAGATGACTTCGGCCTTGACGTTCTCCTCCATGTCGGTGACTTCCTCCGGCCGCTCATCGATGAGAAGTACAATGAGCACGATCTCCGGATGATTCTCGCTGATGGCATTGGCCAGCTTCTGCATCAGGATCGTCTTGCCGGCCTTGGGCGGCGCCACGATAAGCGCGCGCTGCCCCTTGCCCAGCGGACTGAGCAGATCGACGACCCGAATCGAGAGATCGCCGTTCTTCCGCTCCAGCCGGATCCGGGCGTCGGGATAGCGGGGGCGGAGGTTATCGAAGGCGATCCGGTGCTTGGTCTTCTCGGGCTCGTCGAAGTTGACGTTCTCGACCTTGAGCAGCGCCAGGTACCGCTCGCCTTCCTTGGGCGGGCGCACCTGACCCATGACGGTGTCGCCCGTGCGCAGATCGAAGCGCTTGATCTG
>DASUVR010000258.1:0-3499 GCA_036378855.1 Gemmatimonadales bacterium
CACGGGTGGCCTCCTCCCGCCGGCCGAGGTAGGCATTCACCAAGCCGAGACGCGAGTGCGTCTCGGGGTCCTCGGGAGAGGTCTCGAGCTGCCGCAGCAAATGATTTCGGGCGACGCCGGCTTCGCGCCGAGCCGCTGTCGTGTCGCCCTGGTCCAGGTGGATGGCCGCAGAGGCTGTCTGCCACCACACCGTGTCGCCGTAAAACTGGGCCGGCCCCATGCGCAGAACCTGGGCCTGTTGATCCTGGTCGAGAAGCCAGTACAGGTCCCAGTAGGTCGCGACAAAAGGCAGGAGCTCTTGGGACGGGATCTGGGTTGCCCCGTTCCGGATGAATCGGCGGGCCTCCTCCAGCTTTCCTTCTCCCAGCGCAACCATGGCGCGTAGCTGGTAGGCCTCGGGGTTGGTGGGACCCAGGATGAGATATCGGTCGGCGGCACGGCGCGCATCGCCGTAGCGGCGGAGCCAGAGCAGATTGGTGGCCAGACCCGCGGCGTGGCCGGCAGCCGTTGGATCCAGCTTCGCTGCCCGCTGCCGGAATCGCAGCGCCTCCTGCCACTGGCCTTCCAGCTCCAGCAGGCTGGCACTATAGCCCACCAGCCGGGCGTTGGAGGGATCCGCCTCCAATCCCTTTCGAGTCTCCTCCCTGGCCGCTCCCCGATTGCCCTTCATGATGTGATAAAACGCCAGGACCTGGCGGGCCTCTGCTTCGGCGCCGCCGATCCGAAGCGCGCGATCACCGTGAGCCTTGGCGTCTTCCAGGAGTTTCTCATCCGTGCTGGCATTGTTCCAGAGCGCGGCCTCGGCCCATCCCAGCTGGGCCCACGCCGCGGCGAACATCGAGTCCTGGTCCACCGCGGCCTGAAATTCCGCGACGGCCCGGCGTAGCTCTGCCGGCCCCGAGGCGCCCTGACGAAGAATCTGCTGACCGCGGAGATACGCCTCGTACGCCTCTGGCCGGCGCTGATCCAGGCCGGCGGTCTGCTCCTGGCGAGCAGCGTGGAGGCCCAGGACCTCGGCAACTTCCCGGGCAATGGAGCTTTGCAGCCGAGGGAGCGCGGTGGACACCGTGTCGTACACCCGCTGCCAACGGGTGACTGGTGCCGGTACCTGGCTGACCTGAATCAGCTCGCTGCTGAGCCGTACCCGGCCGGGTTTGCCGGGCGCGGGCTCTCGCCGAACCTTCCCGGTGAGGAGGTATGCCGCACCCAGCTGCCGGGCGACTGCCTGCAGTCCGGCGCTATCGCGGAACTGCTCCGCACTCGCACTGGAGATGACCTGTAGCGAGGGGAGTCGCGCCAGCTGGCCCCGGATCTCATCGGCAACACCATCGGCGAAGTACTCGTCCTCCGGGCGACCGTTATTGACGAATGGAAGCACCGCGATGTTCAGCGGTGCAGCAGCAACGGTTTTGGTCGGGCCGGTCCAGCCATGTTGCCAGAGTGCGAAGCTGGTGCCACCCAGGAGCACGGCAACACTCGAGAACAGGAGAGCCCGGCTGGGGAGACGGGAAGCAGGGCGGGGAAGCCAACTGCCCGAGTGGGCCGGGTTGCTCAACGCCTCGGCGAACTCCCCAGCCGTCTTGAACCGATCGTTGGGATCGATCGCCATGGACTTGGCGATGGCCTGGCTCAGCCACCGGGGCACTCCCGCCCTCCGCTGACTGATGGCCGGAGGGGGAGTGTGTAGCCGCTGGGCGATCACGGCTTTCGGGGTGCCGGTGTACGGCGGCCCTCCCGCGAGCATCTCGTAGAGCACGCAGCCCAGGGCGTACACGTCGGCCCGGCCGTCCACCTCCTGCAACCCGCTGGCCTCTTCCGGGCTCATGTACGCGGGCGTGCCGACCGCGAAGCCCGTGGCGGTGAGACCCTCGCCTGCCGCCTTGTCCAGTGCCCGGGCCACGCCAAAATCCGCGATGACCGCGTGCTGCTCCTCGATCATGATGTTTTCCGGCTTGACGTCCCGATGCACGACGCTGCGACGATGCGCGTAGTCGAGAGCCGATGCCACCTCGCAGGTAATTCGGACCGCGTCGTCCACGTCCATGGTGCGTTCGCGGACCAGCCGTTGCCTCAAGGTCTCGCCCTCGACAAACGGCATGGTGTACCAGAGCTGGCCCGCTGCCTCACCGGAATCGAATACCGGAAGAATCCGAGGATGGCGGAGCTGGGCCGTGATACGGATCTCGTGAAGAAATCTTTCCGGCCCGACGGAGGAGGCGAGGTCCGACCGCATGACTTTCAGCGCCACCAGCCGGTCATGTCGAAGGTCGCGGGCGAGGTAGACCGTGGCCATGCCACCCTTGCCCAGCTCGCGCTGGATCGAGTAGTGGCCGGCGAGCGCGTCCTGAATCTGGAACAGCAGGGGGACGCTCGGAGCAGCAGTCCTGGTCTCGGGAGGGGTCGCGGCTTTGGCGGGTCGTACCGCACCGAGCTTTTCAAGGGTGGTGTGGGCCTCCTCGAGCGCCAGGGACGCCGGCTCCCGGCGCCCCAACCGGTTCAGGCTCTGGGCCAGTTGCAGGCGCGACCGGGCGGCCTCGAACGGGGTCTCGTTCCGCTCGAACAGGGACGCGCTGGTCTCCAGACGCTCGCAGGCGGCCTCGTGGTTGCCTTCGGCAGCAAGCAGGCATCCCTCCGCATGCGCGACGATCGCCTGCAGCGGCTCGGTGCCGACGATGTCGGCGACGGTCCGCAGTTCGGATACCGCCGGTCGGGCCAGGTCAGGCGATCCTTCACCAGTCCGAGCCCGGGCCAGAACATCGAGACCCGGTACCCTCTCGGTGCGGTCGGCGGTCGGCACCCGGCGGAGGTACTCCTCGGCCAACTCTGCGGCGACGCCCATCTGACCCCGATCATGAGCCAGCTGCGCCCTGCCCAGCACCGCCAGCAGATGGGACCCGCTCTTGGCCAGCAGGTCTTCGGCCTCTTCCCAGCGGCCCTGCCGGCGGCGAAGGTCGGCCAGGCGGATCTGCGCTATCGGCACCAGTCGGGGCTGAACCTGTTGCACGTGGCGGCGCAGCGCTTCGATCTCCTGTTCGGCTTCGGCCCACGCTCCCCTGATTGTCAAAAGACCGGCGTACTGGATTCGGCAGGCGGAGAAGAGTCCGGTCAGATTCCAGCGCCGGCTGAACTCTCGCACCCGATGGCACCACTGCGCCGCTCGGTCATAGTCGTGCACCTGCTCGCAGGCGCGGATCAGGTAGCAGCACGCGGTTCCCACCAGGGTGGGGTCGTTCAACTCGCCACTGAGCGCGGCCGCGGTCGCTTCGTCCAGTCGGCTCATGCCCTGAGCCACCTCGCCCGCATTCACCATCGCCAGCCCCTCGAGTGCCACGCCCAGCATCTCTATGTCGCTGGGCCCCACCTTGCGGGCGATCTCCGACGCCTCGGCGCTGAGCCGGCGGGCTGTCACCGGATCACGCTGACCCATGAGTGCGTTGTGCGCGTTGATTTGCGCGAGCAGGGCATGCTCGGGCGACAGGGGAAGCTTTTCCAGCAGCCG
>DASUVR010000259.1:0-7980 GCA_036378855.1 Gemmatimonadales bacterium
TGGATTATTGGCGGACGAGGAGTAAGGCGGTACGGCGGTACGGCGGTAATAAGAAAGCAGCGCCCGGGAGTGATCTCGAGCGCTGCTTTCGTTTCTGCTTACCGCCGTACCGGCATACCGCCGTACCGCCGTACCGACTCCGCTATTGCTTCGTATTCTTGCTTTCCATGGCCGTGACCCATTTCCCGTCGGGTCCCTGCATGTCCATCCTGAAACTGTATGACTTGGGGGAGAGCTCTTTGATGATCACCCGCGACTTCATCTTCTGCCCGCCCATCATCCCTTCGTCGGTGTAGGTCCAGGTGTCGCCCTGCACGGTGCCCTTGGGCACGGTGGCCATGTTCATGTTGGTGTTGTCAACCCCATAGTAGGTGTACACCTTTTCCTCGGTGTTGTAGCCCAGGATGCCGATGCTCTTGGCGGCTCCCATCGGCGTGGTGCCCTCCGAGCGGCAGATTACGCTGTAATGACCATCGAACCATTCGCAGTTGTCGGTCGAAGTCACCTTGCCACCGGCTCCCATGGGTCCGGGCTTCATCTCGCCTTCGGCCTTCCATTTTCCGACGAAATACGCCAGCCGCTGGTGCTCGGGTCCGGGCTTGGGCGGCTGCTGTCCCTGGGCAGCTGCCAGCTGAACGCCGGCCACGGCAATCGTTGTGGAGGCAGCGAGGGCACGGAGCGCTGTTCTCATGGCATTCTCCTTCGGTTGGCGGGTAGTACGCGAGAAAATGCAGGCCGGGTTGCGGCGGCGTCAATGACCTGGGCTCAGAATCGTCCCTAGCGCCAGCGAAACAGCTTTACTGCCAGCCCGAAGCTCAGGACCATCCAACCGAGTATGATCGCGAGCTCGGGCGCAACTGCCGCGAGGCCGGCGCCGCGCAGCACATTTCCCCGCAGGGCATCGATCACGGCGGTGAGCGGCAGCGCCTGAATGAAGGGCTGTATGGTCTCCGGAAAGCGGGAGGAGGAAAAGAAGACGCCGGAGAAGATCCACATCGGAAGCATGGCCAGATTCATGAGACCCGATGCGCCCTCGATGGTTTGGGCCCGGGATGCGATGAGCAGCCCGAGCGATGCAAAGCAAAGCGAGGAGAGCAGGCAAATCAGCAGCAGCAGCGGCAGGGAGCCCCGCATCGGTACGCCGAATACCAGCACCGCAAAACCGAGCAGCAGCCCGACCTCCAGGAAGAGCAGAGTGAGGCGCGACAAGGCGAACGAGGCGAGATACTGCCAGCGCGACATCGGGGTGGCGATCAGCCGCTTGAGCAGCCGTTTCTTGCGGGCGTCCACGATGGCAAACCCCAGCCCCCAGATGCCGCTTCCCATCAGGTTCATCCCGAGAAGACCCGGGATCAGGAAGTCGATATAGCGGGCACCCCGCTCCTCAACCAGGCGCTCGCGGACCGGAACCGGGTCTTGGCGCCCTTCGGCCCGTTGCAGAGCGTTATCGGCCAGCAATCTCGCGATTCGGCTTTCCGGCCGGGTCTGGTCGTAGCGATACTCGATCCCCCCGGCCGGCGTCCGGGACACCACAAGGACAACGTCGCCGGTTCGGAGCGCCTGGGCCGCGGCCGAGTCAGTCATCGCCGAGGCCTGTAGCTCACGACTGGAGCGCAAAGCAGCCAGGAGAGCGGTGTCGCCTGGCGCGGCAACCACGCCTATGACCGTCCGTTCAGGGGCCCGGTTGCGGAAGGCGATGCCCAGTCCGGCGGCGAGGAGCAACGGGAACACAAATACCCAAAAGACGGCCTCGGGCTCCCGGAAGAACTCGCGATACCGCACCCGAGTCAGCTGTACTAGCGGGTAATCGGACCACCGGCGTGGCTCACTCATCGCGCAGGTTTCTTCCGGTGAGCGACACGAAAACATCCTCCAGCGTAGCCGAATGGGTTCTCAGCTCGGACAGCTGGGCACCCTGCCGTCGAAGCTCCTGCAGCAGCGCGGGCATGGCCCGATGCAGTTCATCCACCTGGAGCCGGTAGGTCCCGTCCCGGCGGTCGGCCTGGCAAACGCCTTCCAGGCCCCGCAGTGACTGAGCGTCGATGGCAGGCGCTCCAGCAATGGCAAATTCGAGCACATGCTCAGCTCGCAGCCCGGCAATCAGCTCACGGGGTGTACCCAGGGCGATGGTGCGTCCATGATCCACGATCGCCACCCGGTCGCAGAGTCGCTCGGCCTCGTCCATGTAATGGGTAGTCAGCAGAATCGACCGGCCGTCCGATTTGAAGATCTCGATCAGCTCCCAGAGCTGCCGTCGAGACTGGGGATCGAGGCCGGTGGTCGGTTCGTCCAGGAAGAGGAGCTCGGGGTTTCCGACCAGCGCGCAGGCGAGGGCCAGCCGTTGCTTCTGGCCGCCGGAGAGCTGGCCCACGCGGGAATGGGTCTTCTCCTGCAGCTGGACCATCGCGATCACGTTTGCCGGAGAGGCACCATCCCGATAGAAGCTGCGGAACAGCCGCACCGTTTCTTCTACCGTGAGCTTTTCGGAGAATTGGGTTTCCTGCAGGGAAATGCCAAGTAATTCGCGGAGGGTCCGGTCATCCTCACCCCAGTGGCGGCCCAGGACCAGCACCTCGCCGCTATCGGGGGTGTTCAGCCCCTCGCAAATCTCGATCGTGGTGGTTTTGCCCGCGCCATTGGGTCCCAGCAGGCCAAAGCACTCGCCTGCCTGGATCTCCAGGTCGAGGCCGTCCACCGCCACGACATCCTGATAGGCCTTGCGGAGTCCCCGGACCTGGAGCGCCGGGCCTTGCTGCCGTGTTCTCATTGTGGGGGAACATAACGGCGTCAGTCTTGGGAGGGCCGACTCCACGCACTGCGGATCGTCTCCCACGCGCGCTGCCACTCGTCGGGTCGCACCAGCAGGATGTACCCCAGGAATATGCCCGCCATGTACACGGCGGTCTGAACCAGCGGGGAGGGATCGGAAGAAGTCATCAGCATGATGGTTACCTTGTCATTCCTGCGTTCTGGAACATTTGCGCGTGGAGAGCCTGAGTGATCCGCTCCCGCGAATCCATCAGATGCGCCCGGGTATAGGAGTCCAGCTCGGTGCGCCGAACCCGATCCAGCTGAGTAGCGAGATCGGTCAGGGTCACGCGGGCGAGTGTACGAGCATCTTCCGGGGTGTCGGGGAGTGGGTTCACGATCATCCGGATCATGTCGTTCAGATACAGCCGCTGCAGATCACGCCGCACTGACGTGATATTCCGAGCCACCGTCGGCTTCCCGTCGGGGGTGGGATATCCAACCTCAGCCCAGATGGCGGCCGTCAGGGTGGCGAACAGCTCGGGGATGGTGACGGTTGAATCGTGGGCCGTGACCCGTAGCTCTGCGTCGCGAACCCGCGACAGGACCGCAGGGTCGAGCAGCTGATTCAGCAGCGAACTCTGCTGGGTCGTGGCCCAGTTGTGGAGCGGGAAGTCGATCCGTCCATCGGCCCCGGGAGACGATCCCCAGTGGCGCCAGCGGTCGGGACCGAGGTGGCTGAGGAGGTCGGGACTGAACTGATAGGCCCGCTCGCCGAATCCGGCCTCGGCAATGAACGCCAGTGCGCGACGCTGGACTGCCGCGGGCACGGTGACGAATGCGGGGCGGGCGTCCGGGTCGCCCCGGTGGTCCCGCGCAGTGGTAGCTCCACCCAGATACTTGGTGGTGACGAGGGTGGCGTACCACCGGTCGTTCAACAGATCGGTGAAGGCAGCCCGCAGCCTGGAGTAGCCCTGGCCTGGTGCCACCATCCGAGCGGGGAGTGAGTCGAAGAGACTGTTGATCAGGGCGACACGCTGGCGGGCCCAGGTCAGCGGATCGTTGGTCTGATCGTAGCGGGAAACGGTGGGATCGAGGCCCAGCCCGGCAAAGCCGGCGTCCTCGTCAGTGCCGTACAGGTGAGCGGGGTCTGCCGCTTCTGCCGCAATCGAGCGCAGAGCCGGTAGCTCTGCCTCCGGCGCCCAGTCCGGTGCAATAGCCTCAGCCCCCTTCGCCACCGGCGCCGATGGATGACCGCCCAGTGGAGTGTAGCCATAGCGGATCGCCCAACGGTCGTAGGAGCCAACCGTAGGCGCGTAGTAGTCGCCCTGCTTGTGTGGATCCAGGGAGAGCGCAGCAGGGCTGTAGTCCATCACCGAGACACCCACGCCATGGGACTGGGTGTACGAGCGATCGGACAGTTGAGTCTGGGTAACTCCGGCCGATCCACGGAAGTTGTGGCGAAGGCCGAGCGTGTGTCCCACTTCGTGCATGATCAACGCCTTCAGCGCCTGGCCGACATAGAGCCGGGCTGCCCGTTCATCGCGGCCCGCCAGCACCGCTCGGGTCAGCGTGCCCTCGCGACGAAGACCTTCGCCCAGACTGCAGAGCCGGCTCTCGCCATTGGGACCGCTGGCCGCGGAGTCCTCCACAAAGACGGAGCGAATTGCCGCCTCAGGAGCGACGTACTCGCCCGATTCACCCCGCCAGGTTTGGATCCACGCTGCGGACACCAGGACGTCCGCATTCAGGATCTCGCCCGTCCGGGGATCCACGTTGGTGGGTCCCACCGCGTAGACGCTTCGGTTGGTGGCGGTCCAGCGAACCGTGGAGTATCGCGCGTCCTCAGCGCTCCAGAGGGTATCGTCGGGGGCGTCCAGTACCCGGATGGCGTTGCGGAAGCCGGCCTCCTCGAAGGCGCGGTTCCACTCCAGAATTCCTGCCCGGACCCAGGGCCTCCACTCGGTCGGCACGGTGCGGTCGATGTAATACACGATCGGCTGGACCGGCTCGCTCAGGGCCGCGTTCGGGTTGCGCTTCTCCAGGCGCCAGCGGTTCACGAAGCGAACGAAGAAGCTTTCTGCGGTATCGCGAGAGAAATCCTTGATGGCCGAGACGAAGTACCCCACCCGCTCGTCGGCATAGCGAGGCCGCATCGGGGTGCTGGGCAGCTCCAGCAGGGAGTAGTGCACGCCCACCGGAATCCAGCGGTAGTCGGCCAGTGCCTCGATGCCCAGATTTCTATTCGATTGGTACGTCAGCCGGACCTCGGCCTCGAGGTTTCCGGGGAACAGCTGGAGGCGCTCCAGGCTGGACCGGTCGCGGTCGAGGTAGATGCTGCCGGTCAGCTTTCGTTGGTTGGCGACGCCCTGGAAAAAGGAGCCGAGGTCGGCCCAATCGGAGAGGAGAAAGGGCGAAAGATCGATCAGGATCTCGCCGTTGTCCCGCATGGTCGCGATGGTGAACGACTGGGCCACCGAATGGCCGAAGGAGTAGGCCACCGCGCGCGCCATGGGTGTTCCGGGCTGCGCGGCAAAGTGCGGGTTCACCACCCAGAGCTCGACCCGGTCACCCGCCCGGTGAAAGCGGATCAGGTCGGAGCGAATCGAGCTGCCACCATCGAGCCCGAGCTCGCCGATACCCTGGGAGAGCTGCGTGACCAGGAGATAGTCGCGATCGAGCTGGGTTGGGGCCAGCGAGAGGTAGTTGCTCTCGCGCTTGATGTAGAGGGTGAAGAGCCCGGTCTGGACCCGGGCACCCTTGGTGACGTCGGAGAAGGATCGCCAGGGAACATCCTTGCGGTCGCGCTCCGGAAGGGTGACGTCGTCGTGAGCGGAGCTGGGCACGAAGCCGGTGTCGGCCTCAACCACCGAGCGCGCGGGGCTGGGAGCCCCGGGCGTCTGAGCGTGGGCGCTGATGGCGCCGCACCCGGCCAGCACTGCGCCGAGGAACCATCGAGCTGAGTGGGACACGGCAACTCCGAACACGCTGGATCAGAAGGAAAGTCCCGCGGAGGGACACGACTCGACGAGCCAAGGGGCAAGTTGGAGGCCGTACCGGGAAGTGACTGTAAACGGAGGATTTCAGCGGGGTTGGGCGGGCTCTACCTTTCAAAAAGCCAGCCACGAGTGCAAAAAACGGCGGGGCGGCTGGACCGAGGACCAGCGGGGTCGCCGTCATCTCAAGGCAAGCGAAGGGGCTTCTCGCCCGTCCTCGAGCCTCAGTGAGAATTCTTGACCTAACTGTCTAGCAGAACTACTTTTGTCGGTCTGTCCCGGAAACGGGACTTGGCGAATTCCCCAGCTCCAAGGTTATGCCGACTATCAATCAGCTCATCCGGCGCGGCCGGAAAGATGTAGAAGCCAAGGACAAGGCACCGGCCCTCCGGTCGAATCCGCAGAAGCGGGGGGTGTGCACCCGGGTGTATACCACCACCCCCAAGAAGCCCAACTCGGCGCTCCGGAAGGTCGCTCGTGTTCGGCTCACCAATGGCTTCGAGGTCACGGCCTACATCCCGGGCGAAGGGCATAACCTGCAGGAGCACTCGATCGTGCTGATCCGCGGTGGCCGAGTGAAGGACCTTCCCGGTGTCCGCTACCATATTGTCCGCGGCACGCTGGACTCAGCCGGCGTCAATGATCGGCGGCAGAGCCGGTCCAAGTACGGGGCCAAGCGGCCCAAGGCCGGCGGAGCTGCCGGCGGCAAGGGAGGCAAGTAAGTGAGTCGCCGGAACAAGTCGGTGAAGCGGCCGGTCCCGCCCGATCCGCGGTATGACAGCCAGACGGTCTCGAAGTTCGTTAACAATCTGATGTTTGAAGGCAAGAAGAGCGTGGCCGAAGGAATTTTCTACTCGGCCATGGATCTCATCGAAGAGCGCACCGGCCAACCGGGCGTCTCCGTCTTCAAGCAGGCGGTCAACAACGCCAAGCCGACGCTCGAGGTGAAGAGCCGCCGGGTGGGCGGTGCCTCACTCCAGGTGCCGGTCGAAGTTCGGCCTGACCGGCGGACGGCGCTGGCTATGCGGTGGATCATCTCGTTCTCCCGGGCCCGCACGGAAAAAACCATGTCGGAGCGGCTGGCGGCGGAGCTGATCCTCGCCTCCAAGGGTGAGGGGAACACCATCAAGAAGAAGGAAGACACCCACCGGATGGCCGAGGCAAATCGGGCCTTCGCGCACTACAGGTGGTAAGGACGTAGGCAGCTAATGCCAGGGCGGTAGCAACAGGGCGCTTCGAGAGAGGCGCCCTCTGTGTTTAGGGTTGACAGTGCGCCGCAAGTCACTATTTTCCTCGGGCTTGGCGCTTTTTACCGCCGGCAACATCGGATCACGTGACCCCGATACGACTCGGCCACCTCTGATCCTCCAATGACAACGCGTGGGATCCCATTGGGTCCTCATCCAGAGGCAAAAGCCCGGATGTGCGCGGAGCGATACCACGGGAATGGTCCCGGTCGGTCGCCCCGCTTTTTCGTTACCCAGCGCGGTAGCTGAAGCAGCGGGAAGTAAGTGGTGGGGCTGGGCGGCGGGGTACCGCCGCACCGACTAACCAGAATCCAGAGACATTACAGATGGCCCGACAGACATCCCTCGATCGCTACCGGAATATCGGCATCATGGCCCACATCGATGCCGGCAAGACGACTACGACCGAGCGGATCCTCTACTACACCGGCAAGAACTACAAGATCGGTGAGGTCCACGAGGGCGCCGCCACCATGGACTGGATGGAGCAGGAGCAGGAGCGAGGGATTACCATCACCTCGGCCGCTACCACCTGCTTCTGGACCAGGAACGGCACTCCCTACCGGATCAACATCATCGATACCCCAGGTCACGTGGACTTCACCGTCGAAGTGGAGCGCTCGCTCCGCGTGCTGGACGGGGCCGTGACCTTGCTGGATTCCGTTGCCGGTGTCGAGCCGCAGACCGAGACCGTCTGGCGTCAGGCCGATCGTTATCGGGTCCCCCGTCTCATCTTCGCCAACAAGATGGACCGGGTCGGAGCGGACTTCGACCGCTGTCTGGCGATGATTCGTGACCGGCTAACCAAGAAGGCCTATCCCATCCAGCTCCCGGTCGGGTCCGGCGAGACCTTCACCGGCCACATCGATGTGCTCCGGCGAGTCGAGATCATCTTCGACGAAGAGACTCTGGGCAAGACGTTCACCGAGTTTCCGGTGCCCGATCAGTATAAGGAAAGGGTCGAAGCCGCCCGCCACGAGGTCATCGAG
>DASUVR010000260.1:0-7079 GCA_036378855.1 Gemmatimonadales bacterium
CCCGCTCCACTCCGGGCCCGAGTGACCGCTGCAGCTGATTCGATATCCTCGGGAACCCTGCTTGCGGCACCCCGGCCCGCAAGCATGGAGGCCTTCCGCCGGCACCTCTCGCCAAAGGCGCTCAGCCGAATCGGCACATGACCGAAGCGCAGCAACTCGCCAGGGTTTCCGGCTACCTCGATCAGTTTCTTCGAATCAAAGACATACCCGACGAAGTCAATGCGGTAAATGGGCTTCAGGTGGAAAACAGCGGCCACATCGGGAGAATCGTTGCCGCCGTCGATGCTTCCCTCGCCACCATCGAGGGAGTCGTGGCAACCCTCGAGCCCGGGAGGCCTCCGGCGCTACTCCTGGTGCATCACGGACTTTTGTGGGATGGCAACGTGCCCATCAGCGGTCGGCGGTATCGCCGACTCTCCACTCTACTGGCCCACGACATTCCGCTCTACGCAGCTCACATACCTCTGGATGTCCATCCCGAAGTCGGAAACAATGCGGTTCTGGCTGAGCGGCTGGGCATACGGGTGGAAGGATGGTTCGGCAGCTATCGCGGTATCTCCATGGGAGTGTGGGGGGAGGTGCCTAACAGTCTCCCCACCAGGGAGGCGCTCGCGCTCGAGCTCGACCGGGTGCTGCATACCCTGAAAGGCAGCGCCACACTGATCCCGGGAGGTCCGGAAAAGCCCGCGCGAGTCGGCATCATCACCGGAGGCGCCGGAAACATGCTCGCGCAGGCGCGAGATGCGGGGATCGACACATTTATCACCGGCGAAGGCCCGCACCACACCTACTTCGATGCGATGAAATGGGGATTGAATCTCATCTATGCCGGACACTACGCCACCGAGACGCTGGGTGTTCAGGCGATGGCTTCTCACTTGGGAGAGCAGTTCGATCTTGACTGGGAGTTCCACGATCACCCCACCGGTCTTTGAGGCAGTGGTCCCTCTTCTGGAGCTAATGGGAATTCGAAAGCGTTTCGGCTCCGTGGAGGCACTCCGCGGAGCCGATTTTTCTCTAGCTGCCGGTGAGGTGCACGCGTTGCTCGGTGAGAATGGAGCAGGCAAATCCACTCTGATGCACATTGCCTACGGTATGCTGCTTCCGGATGCGGGACTGGTGCGAACCGACGGCAACGACCGCACCATCTGGTCTCCGCGGCAGGCACGAAAGCTCGGTCTGGGCATGGTGCACCAGCACTTCACCTCAATCCCGGCCTTAACCGTGGCTGAAAACATCGCGCTTGCCGCGGGCTGGGCAGGGCCTCCTGGGCATCTCTGCCGGAAGGCTGAGTCTCTGAGCGAAAACCTGGGATTACCCCTCGATCCGGACCAGCGTGCCGGCCGTCTGCCGGTGGCGTTGAAGCAACGGCTGGAAATCGTCAAAGCTCTTGCGACCGATGCGAAGATTCTGCTGCTGGATGAGCCCACCGCTGTGTTAGCGCCACCAGAGGCAGAGGAATTACTTGGTGTCGTTCGGAGATTTGTGCAGGCTGGAAGGGGCGCCGTTCTCATCACTCATAAATTGGACGAGGCACTCCGCATAGCCGATCGAGTGACGGTGCTGCGTCAGGGTGTCGTTACTCATTCCGGACCTAGCAGCGACGAAACCGCGAGCTCGCTGGCGCACGCCATGATTGGGTCGGCGCCGACTACCGCCGAGCCGGCCACGGTGAAATCGCACGTTCCTGCCGGAGCAGCCCAGGTTCTGGTCCGGATGGAGGCCCTCGAGCTTTCCCGAGAGAGCGGCTACGGCATAGCCATTCGGCACGGATCGCTCAGAATTCAGGCGGGAGAGATTGTCGGAGTCGCTGCGGTCGAGGGAAATGGACAACGCGAGCTGCTGCGGGCCATCGCAGGGCGGATCCTTCCGTTGCGAGGAAGGCTGGAGGTTGCCGAGCCCGTCGGGTTCATCCCGGAGGACCGAACTTCCGAGGGGCTGATTCCGGAGCTGAGTCTTACCGAAAATGTCACTCTGGGGCTGGATCGCGAGGCACCATGGATCCGACCGGGATACATCGACTGGCGAGCAGCACGGGCTCGCACATCCGAGCTGGTGCGGGAGTATGGAATCGTTGCGAGCGGGCCCGCTGCGCGTGCAGCATCGTTGAGTGGGGGAAATCAGCAGAAGCTGATCGTGGCTCGAGAGCTGTCGCGCAATCCGGCGGTTCTGGTGGCCGAAAACCCAACCCGAGGTCTGGACATCGGTGCTGCGGCCGCCATCCACTCCCGAATCCGGGCAGCTGCGGAGGCCGGAGCAGCCGTGCTGGTGTACTCCAGCGACCTGGATGAAGTGCTGCAACTATCTCATCGCACGGTGGTGGTTTGTCGCGGCGTGTTGTCAGAGGCTCCAGTGACGGCGACTCGGGATGAGATTGGCCGCATGATGCTCCAGGAACCGGCGAGATGAATCCGCTGACGTGAGTCGGCTATGGTGGGCACTTGCCGCAGTCCTGATCGGGCTGACCTTGTTGTCCGGAGGTCTGTACCTGGCCGGATACGATCCTGGAATTGCGCTCGCGGCGCTGTTCAGTGGCGGATTCGGCTCCTGGCATGCATTCACCTCGGCTACCCTGGTCCGAGCCGTTCCGCTCATCCTGATTGGATTGGGCATCGCGATCGCGTTCCGCGGTGGCTCGTTCAACATCGGTGGTGAAGGACAGTTTTATGCCGGTGCCATTGCGGCGACGTGGATCGGGCTGCACCTGGTTTATGTCCCCTCGGCCTTGGCCATACCACTGCTGTTGGCCGGTTCAGCCTTGGCCGGTGCCATTTGGATCGCGGTTCCGGTCTGGCTCAAGCTTCGATTCGGCGTCATCGAAGTCATCAGCACGCTGCTGCTGAATTTCGTGGCCGAATCACTGGTAAGTCTGCTGGTGCAGGGCCCGTTACAGGAGCACGGTCGGGTCTATCCGCAGAGTGACGCCATTCCGGATTCGGCTCGCCTTCCTTTGCTGGGTGATAGCCGGCTTCACGCCGGATTCTTCCTGGCCCTGCTGGCAGGTCTGGTGCTCTGGTACCTCTTCCACTTTACCCTCTGGGGATTCCGGCTCCGCGCAGTGGGCGCGGGACCACGCGCGGCGGAGATCAGCGGCCGAGTCGATCCTCAAAGAGTCGGCGCGATGGCGCTGTTCTGCTCCGGGGCTCTCGCCGGGCTGGCTGGCGGAGTAGAGGTAAGCGGAGTGTCCTACGCCCTGTTTCAGAATCTATCGCCGGGGTACGGTTTTACCGGAATTGCCGTTGCTCTGCTGGGAGGGCTCGATCCCGCCGGTGTGGTGCTCAGTGGCGTGTTGATTGGGGCACTGGAAGCAGGTGCTGGGGCGATGCAGCGCGATGCCGGTATTCCGGCAGTTGCAGTGTATGTGGTGGAGGCCGCGATCATCGTAGTCGCCCTGCTTGCCACCACTCCGAAAGGCGGGTGGATGAGCGCGCGGGTCATTCGGAGAATTCGCCCGGCAGTGCGGAGGGCAACCGGCTAATGGATCCCCTCGTGATCGCGGGCGGATTTCTCGCAGCGGCGGTCCGGGTGGCCACCCCACTCCTGTTTGCCGCAACAGGCGAGACCATCACGGAGCGCTCGGGAGTCATCAATCTGGGGATCGAGGGCATCATGCTGGCCGGCGCACTCGCCGCCGCGATCGGGGCAACAACCTGGGGACCCTGGGGTGGCCTGGCGATGGCCGCTCTGGCGGGAATGCTTGCTGCCGGTCTCTTTGCCCTCCTCGCTATCGGCGCTCGAGCGGATCAGGTCATCACCGGAACGGCGGTTACCCTGGCCATGGTTGGGCTGACCGGGACCATCTACCGTCAGGCCTACGGCGTCCAGGGTGTAGGCCTCAGCATACCCACCTTCTCGGACATAGCGGTTCCTGGCCTGTACCGAATTCCGGTGCTCGGGCCGGGCTTCTTTCAGCAGCCCGCTCCCACCTATCTCGTATTTGCTGCGCTGCCGTTGGTCTGGTGGATGCTTTTCCGTACCCGCGTGGGGCTCGCCTTACGAGCCACCGGTGAGGCGGCGGCCATGGCCCGGGCGACCGGCGTCAGGACTACACTGATCCGCTCGGCAGCAACAGTTATTGGGGGGGCTTTCGTGGGACTTGGTGGTGCGACACTCGTCCTGGCCCAGGTGGGCACGTTTGCGGAACGGATGACGGCCGGGCGAGGCTTCCTGGCAATCGCCATCGTAGTCCTGGGTCGCTGGCATCCGGGTGGGGTCGCTCTGGCGGCACTGTTGTTCGGACTGGCGACGGCGCTGCAATACCTCTTCCAGGCCCTGGGCGTGCACGCGCCATACCAGATATTTCTGATGTTCCCCTACCTGCTCACGCTGTTGGCCCTGGCGGGTGCGGTTGGCCGAGTTCGAGCACCGGGAGATTTGGGGAGAGCTTAGCGCTGCTCGGCGGCCAGCGAGTCTCTGGTTCGAACGATCAGATCTCGGATTTGCGCCTTTAACGCCGGCACATCGGCCAGGGTGAGACCGGCGGTGTTCACTGGTTCGAGCACTCGCAGATGCGCTGCCGATCGCCCGAAGCGCCAACCATGCTTGGGCAGCGCCGTGCCCGTCCCGCTGAGAGCGAGAGGCAGTATGGGTACTCCAGCCTCGATCGCAAGACGAAAGGCGCCATCCTTGAATGGAAGCAGCTCGGCGGTCTTGGAGCGGGTACCCTCCGGGAAGATCATCACCGAAACTCTTTGCCGAAGTGCCTTACGGCAGCGCTCCATGGCCTCGACCGCACTGGGACCGAAGCCGCGCTTCACCGGAATATCTCCGGCCAGCCACATCATCCATCCCATGATCGGGATCCGAAAGAGCTCGGCTTTGGAGAGCCACTTCATTTCCCAGGGCAGATGACTGATCAGGAGAATATCTGCGAATGATTCATGGTTGGACACGACCACGTAAGGCTGCCGCGGGTTCTGTGGCATGGTACCCGAGTAGCGAAACCGCCAAAGCGGATTCAGTGTAGCCATTGCCGGCCCGATTCGACGGAAGACATACCCGACGATATAGCGGCCTCGATCGAACGGTCCGGTCACCAGCAGCAGAACGACCATTACCGGAAACCAAATCAGAATGCATAGTACCAACACGAGCCAGGCCCAAAGCGACAGGATCGATTGCCAGAGGCGAGACATACGGCTCAATTCCGTTCAGAAGAGGGCAAGGCTGCTACGCCCGAGATGGAGCGCTAACCTACTGCTGGGCCAGACGGAGGGACAAGGGTGACGGAACGCACATCTGCATTCGAGCCCGAAGTACCCGAGGCTGTCTCGGATCCTGCGGCCGGTGGGGAGGTCGAGCAACCGGACATAAAAAAGCTGGGGGAAGCCCTGCGGGAGCGGGTGGAAATTCGCTCGATCTCGATCACCGGACTGTTTGTCTTGGCTGCGATGTACACGCTCTATTTTGCCCGCGCCTTCTTTCTCCCCATCGTTCTCGCCGTCCTGCTCGACTTTCTCTTGAGCCCATTGATCCGCGCACTGAAGCGCGCCCGGGTTCCCGAACCTCTTGGAGCGGCTCTGGTGATTGTGGGATTGCTGGGCACCGCCGGCATTGCGGTCTACGGCCTGGTGGATCCTGCCAAAGAGTGGGTAGCCAAGCTGCCGGCCAGCATGCACGAAGCGGAAAGTCGCCTCCGCAAATTGCGAACGCCGGTAGAACAAGTCAGCAAGACAGCAGAGCAGGTTGAGCAGGCTGCAAAGGTGGACAACGGAACCAAGACGCCGGAAGTGGTGCTGAAGGGTCCGTCGCTCACCGAACGACTGTTCGGCACTACTCAAACCCTGATCGCCAGCGCGTTCGAGGTGATCATCCTCCTCTACTTTCTCCTCGCTGCGGGTGACCTGTTTCTGCAGAAGCTGATCAAGGTGTTGCCTCAGTTTCGCGACAAGAAGAAGGCCGTCACCATCGCCCGGGAAACCGAGGCTTCGATCTCCACGTACCTGGTCACCGTGACGCTGGTCAACCTTGCCCTCGGTCTTGCTGTCGCGCTCGTCATGTTCTTGCTCAAGATGCCCAACCCCCTGCTCTGGGGCGCGATGGCGGCCCTGGCGGAGTTCATTCCCTATCTGGGCGCCTCTGCCCTGGTAGCGCTGTTGACGCTGGCAGGCCTGGTTACCTTCGAGCAGGTGGGGCATGCACTGCTCGTTCCGGCAGGCTACCTCGGGGTGAACATCATTCAATCGCAACTGATATCGCCTCTCATTCTCGGCCGGCGACTCACGCTGAATCCGGTTGCCATCTTCGTGGGACTGGTCTTTTGGTGGTGGATCTGGGGGGTTCCCGGAGCTTTCATTGCTGTGCCCCTCATCGCGACGTTCAAGATCTTCTGCGATCACATCGAGGCGCTCGCCCCAATCGGCGAATTCTTGGGGAGATAGACTGTGCCGCCGGCGCGCCTCAACCCTTCCGAACGGCAGGCTCTGGGGACCCTGGCCTCCCTGCTCGACCATCGGCGCATCCGCCTCTACCGTTCCAGCACCACCGGCTGGGCTCGCCGGCTCCGCGGTTTGGTGTTGCGGCTCAGCCGGAATCGAGCAGTGGCACTGGGCAACCGCGTTTTCCTTCCGGATCACAATGAGGAACATCTGCCGGTCCTGGCGCATGAGCTTACCCATTGCGCCCAGTATCAGGCATGGGGTTTCTGGCGGTATTTTGGGCGGGGTTTCACTGCTCAACTCAGAGACTTGCTCTATCGAACGGGGCACGTCGGCTCCAGTCCCTACCAGTACATTCTGGAGCCAGGCAAACCTTTCAGCGCGTATGGTATGGAGCAGCAGGGGCAAATCGTGGAGGACTGCTTTCGCGGTTATCCTGACGCTCTGACCATCTCCCCGTTTCGGCCCGGGACTATGGCATAGGCGCGATCAGGCGGTGCCGTCCGCCTGATCCATCGACTGATATGCTCCCTCCTCTTCCGGCAGCTTGTCCTCCCAGAGAGCCAGCACATTCCCGTCCGGATCTGCCACCATTGCCATGACGCCCCAGGATTGCTGCGTAGGCTCCTTGGTAAAACGAACACCGCGGTCGTGCAGCTCGCCGCAGTAGTGCAGCAATCCGGGTACGAAGAGCGTTATGCC
>DASUVR010000261.1:0-3939 GCA_036378855.1 Gemmatimonadales bacterium
GGGTCAGGCTCGAGGTGGACCGGCAGTTAGGCCCGGGGGTGGTTTCGCGGACCTCGACCCGGAGCTCACCGTTTGTTCGGGTTACCTGGTTCACGGCGATCTCGTAGCCACCGCTGGGTCGTTCGCCGGCTGCTACAGCAATCACGATGTCTCGAGTGAAATCCACTGCGGGCCGGTTGCCCACACCCAGCTCAGACCAGAACTCCGCCCATGTGTTGGCTTCCTGAATGACCATCCTTCTGGCTTCCTTGATTCCCGTGTGGCTCCACACTCCCAGCCGACGGATCTCGAGATTGGTGGCGTTCTCGTTGCTGCCATAGGGCGCGTAACCCTGCTGCACCCGAGCCGTGTCCTGGACCTGCTGGGAAGAGGGCGTTGAGTCAGCCGGTGTCTGCAGGGTCGAATCGGGAGTGCCCTCAGGCTCCGGAGCCAGCGAGACTGGAGTGTCGTTCCCGGATTCACCTGGCGACACCCGCATGGTACCGCCACCGCAAGCGGCTGCCAGCCAGACGAGCAGGACGTAGCGTGGGTGCATAGGTGCTCCCGGTTGATGTGGCCAACGGTGCTGTTGTGCCGGGTGGATAAGCTACGACAAAGTTGGGCCCACCGCGAACCATGTCATCGCACTGCGGGGGTGATGCTAGTCACTGGTTTTGCCGGGCTGGACGCACCTTGATTCCCGGGGCATCATATCACGTCGTTTTTCTTTTCCGCTGTGTTGCCTCACCAAGGAGAGCCTGATGAGCCTCGTCGATCGCGTCAAGCGTATTCTGATGTCTCCCCGAACCGAGTGGCAGGTCATCGACACCGAGCCTACCACGGCGGCGCAATTGTACACCGGCTATATCGTTCCGCTTGCGGCGATCGGGCCCATCGCGCAGCTGATCGGGTACTCTGTCTTCGGCATTTCGGTGCCGTTCATGGGCACCTATCGGGTGCCGATCGGCTCGGCTATCTCCAGCGCTCTGGTTACCTATGTACTCTCGCTGGCCGCCACTTACGTCCTGGCTCTGATCATCGACGGCCTGGCTCCCACCTTCAACGGCCAGCGCAATCAGATCCAGGCCCTGAAAGTGGCCGCATACTCGAGTACGGCCAGCTGGGTGGCCGCGATATTCCATCTCATCCCGGGCCTTCGCCTGCTGACCATTCTTGGCCTGTACAGCTTGTACCTGCTCTACCTGGGTTTGCCGATCGTGATGAAGGCTCCGCGGGAGAAGGCTGTGGCCTATACAGCTGTGGTCATTCTCGCTGCCATCGTGCTCTTCATGGTCATTGGAGTGATTGCTGGGCGCTTCATGGCTCTGCCGAACGCCGGGATGAGCGTTCCCTGAGCAGCACGGGGCGGTCCGCGTCTTGCGTGAGGGGGACGCGGATCACAGCCCGGGTCGGTCGAGCGGATTAATGTGTGCACTGGCCCGGCTTACTAAGCCGGCTGTGCATCATGAGATCCGGCGATAGAACGAGAACCCAGGACGCCCTATGACTCCTCGCTTTGGTTTTATCTCGCTGGCTCGGCGGCGCTCGCTCCTCATCGGCGTCGGCCTCGCCGCCGGACTCCTCAGCTGCGCCCGCAATCCCGTTACCGGCAAGAGCGAGCTCGCGCTGATCTCGGAATCGCAGGAAATCCAGATGGGTCAGGAGGCCGCGAAGGACGTCGCTCAAACGATCGGTCTCTACAAGGATCCCAAACTCGAAGCCTATGTGGCAGAAATTGGTAAGCGGATGGCCTCGGCTTCCGAGCGTCCCAACCTGCCGTGGGAGTTCCATGTGGTAGACGACGCTTCAGTCAATGCTTTCGCGTTGCCTGGAGGCTTCATCTACGTCACCCGTGGGTTGCTGGCGTCCATCAATGATGAGGCCGAGCTGGCCACTGTCATCGGCCACGAGATAGGCCATGTCACCAACCGGCACTCAGTGCAGCAGATCAGCAAGCAGCAACTGGCTCAGCTGGGCCTCGGCGTCGGCAGCATTCTGTCCTCGGACATCGCCCGTTTCGGTCAGCTGGCCAGTGCCGGACTCAGCGTTCTGTTCCTGAAGTATGGCCGAGACGCCGAGAACCAGGCCGATCAGGCCGGTTTTCGGTATGCACTGAATCAGGACTACGACGTGCGGGAGATGACCAAGGTCTTCGAGACGCTGGATCGGATCAGCCAGACCAGCGGTGGCGGCAAGTTGCCCGAGTGGCTCTCCACCCATCCGGCGCCGGAAAATCGGATCGAGCATATCGAGAAGATGCTCGATACCCTCCACCGAGACCCCACCAAAGGGATCGTCAATCGTGAAGGGTATATCCAACACGTACAGGGCATGACCTACGGGGTGGATCCCCGGCAGGGATATTTCGAGGGTACCCACTTCTATCACCCTCAGATGCGGTTCCAGATGAGCTTTCCCGATGGATGGCAGGTACAGAATACTCCATCGGCGGTTGCATCAATGAGCCCAAACCAGGATGCCATCATTCAGCTTGCGCTCGCGGGACAGACCTCGCCCCAGCAGGCCGCACAGCAGTTCCTGTCGCAGCAAGGCATTCAGGCGGGACAGTCATCCACCGCGAGCATCAATGGCCTCCCGGCGGCCTCGAGCTACTTCCAGGCGCAAACCGATCAGGGATCGATCCAGGGGATCGTATCGTTCATCTCCTATGGCGGAGCCACGTTCGGCCTGATGGCGTATACTCCGGCCGGAAAGCTCAGCACCTACGATCAGGCTTTCGTGAGCGCCATCAAGAGCTTCTCTGAGCTGAAGGATCAATCCAAGATCAACGTCAGCCCGGCCAAGGTCGAGCTGGTCAAGCTCAATCGTTCGATGTCGCTTGATCAATTCAACAGCCAGTATCCCTCATCGATTTCCCTGCAGGAGCTGGCGATCATCAACGAGATAGAAGATCCAGCGACGCCGCTACAGGCTGGACGAACGGTGAAGCGGGTGGTGGGAGGAGTTAAGCCCGGCTCCTGAGCGAGAGAAGACTCAATCCGGGAGCCGCAACAACAGTCGATCCTTGCTCCCGGCAGTCTTCGGTTCGATCTGCGCGAAGATTGTGATGCTTGCCGTGCTGGTTGGCCCGCAGGAATAGGGGACCAATCCGCGCACCTCGATCTCTGATCCATCTTCTGCCAGAGTCCACGATCCTGCCCGGCGGCCAGTCCCGGCCGCCGTGCACCGGCCGAGTACCCGCACCCGGCGTCCCAGCAGGCTGTCAGCCGTCAATGCATCGCCGATCCGTACCAGCGGCGCCTGATCCGGGCGCACTGGAACCGCCCCCGCATCAGGTAAACCACCGGTACCCTTGGTGGCAGGGTCCACTGGAACAGGGTTGACCGTACCCGGCTGCGCCGCCGGATCCGATACCGGTGCGGGACTACCAGGGTTCTGGGCCGCGCCTCCTCGGGGTCCGCAGGCAGCGAAGACCAAGGGCAGAAGTATCCAGGCGAGGGAGGTAGCGCGATCGAAGCAGCGGGGAGATCCCCGGGCGGAAATCAAGTCAGGACACACGCCGGGTCTTACGCTTCATGAAATCCATCAGAATGAATTGTCCCAGTGTCATGGTGTTCGTGAAGTAGGCCTTTCCCTTGCAAATCGACGCCACCTGCTTCACGAACTCCACCAGGCTCCGGTCTCGCGCCAGCATGAACGTGTTGATCATGATTCCGGAGCGACGGCAGTTCGCGACCTCGCGGTAGGTGGCCTGCAGGATCTGGGGGTCCAGCCCCATGGAGTTCACGTAGATCCGGCCATCCGACATGGTAAGAGCCGAAGGCTTACCGTCGGTGATCATGATGATCTGGCGCATATCCTTCTTTTGACCCAGGAGGATGCGCCGAGCCAGTTTGAGCCCTTCGGCGGTATTGGTGTGATACGGGCCGACCTGAGCTGTCGCCAGCGCGCTCAGAGGAATTTCCTCGGCTGAGTCGTGGAACAACACGACGCGGAGAC
>DASUVR010000262.1:0-6331 GCA_036378855.1 Gemmatimonadales bacterium
TCAATCTCGATATGGTCGGGCGGCTGCGAGCGGGACGGCTCATCGTGTACGGCGCCAGGACTGCCAAGGAATTTCCCGCCTTGCTCGATTCACTCAACTGGTACGCGGGACTGGACCTCAAGGCTCAGGGCGACGGCTACGGGCCCAGCGATCAATCCTCGTTTTACGCGGCCAAGCGACCGGTGCTGCATCTCTTTACCGACCTGCATGAGGATTACCACCGCACCACGGATGACTGGGGCAAGATCAATGTGGATGGCCTGAAGCGGGTGGCCGACTTTGCCCTCGGACTGGTGACCGCGCTGGCCAATCGCCGAGCCGCGCTCGCCTTTGTCGACGTGCCGGCGTCGCTCCCGGCTCAGACCTCCACCACAACATCCGCAACATCGCCCGGCTATGGCGCCTACCTCGGCACCGTGCCTGATCTGGCCGGCGCGCCTGGAGGAGTTCGTCTGGTGGGAGTTCGAGCCGGCAGCCCAGCAGAGAAGGCCGGGCTCCGCGGCGATGACATCATCACGAAAATCGGTGCTACCGAAACGCCCGACCTGCAGGCCATGACCGATGCCCTACGAAGCTACCGGCCGGGACAGACCGTGGACATCGTGATCCGTCGCGGCTCCGCGGTCACCACGCTTCGGGCCACACTTGGCACTCGCGGGGGCTAACGTGGCTGTGCTCGACAGCGAGCGGATCATCGCCGCTCTCAGAGGCGCATTTGCCCGGGAAGAAAGCAGAGAGGCACTGCTGCGCTTAACGGCGGAGAAGATCCGGGCGGCCGGCGCACCGTACACCTCGGTCTACCTCTACATGCTTCAGGGCAACGAGCTGGTGCTCGAGGCGTTCTCCGGCCGGGAAACCGATCACATCCGAATCCCGGTGGGCGTTGGCGTCTGTGGCACCGCCGTGGCCAGCAAGCAGGATCAGAATGTGCCAGACGTGCAAGCGATAGAGAATTACCTGGCTTGCAACGCATGGACCCGATCCGAGCTGGTTGTGCTCATTCGCCGGGGAAGCCTGATCCTGGGACAGATCGATATCGACAGCGACGTTCCCGACCCGTTTACCCCGGACGAAGAAGCCGCGGTGAGGCGGGTGGCAGACGCCTTGGCCATCCTCCTGTAACCGGACCCACATGCCCATCGCCGAGGCACAGTCCGGAACTCGCCAGGTCCGCGGCGCGAGCATCTTCGAACGCCGCATTGGGCAAGGACCGCCCGTGGTGGTGCTGCACGGCGGACCAGGGGCCCATCACGATTACCTCCTCCCCGGCTTCGACGACCTCGCTGCGGGTCGCGAGCTCATCTACTACGATCAGCGGGGTGGCGGGCAATCGCCGGTCTCCCGCGAAACGCCGGTGGGCTGGCGCGAGCACGTCGCCGATCTGGAAGAGCTCAGAAAGCAATGGGGACTCGAGCAGCTGACCCTGCTGGGTTACTCCTGGGGCGGACTCCTGGCCCTGCTCTACTCAACCGAGTACCCGAGTCGCGTCGGCCGGCTGGGTCTTGTCTCACCCGCGCCCAGTTGGCGAGAAGCCCGGCAAGATTTCGAGCGGAGATTTCAAGAGCGCAATCTCAACCCGGCTCTGCAGCAGCAGCGGTCCGACCTGAGAGCCAGCGGGCTGCGCGAGCGCGACCCGGCTGGCTACGCCCAACGGGCGTTCGAGCTTTCCGTGGCTGCCTATTTCTTCGATCCGGCCCGGGCCCGGGAGCTCACTCCGTTCCGGGTAACCGGACGTACCCAGCAGGAGGTCTGGTCCAGTCTGGGAGACTACGATCTCCGGCCCAAGCTTGCCGGACTTCGCGTACCATCCATTCTGCTGCAGGGAGAAGCCGACGCCATCCCTCTGGATGCCTCCCGCACGGTCGCCCAGCTGCTTCAGGCAGAGCTTGCGGTACTGCCTCGCTGCGGCCATGTGCCCTACATCGAGGCCCATCAAGAGTTTGTCCGCCTGCTCGACGGCTTTCTACCTGGTAAGATCGGGGGTGGTATTGACGACTCGTGATGCCTGACTCGCGACTAGATTTCCACCCATGCAGCAGGTTCGTCCTACCCCGTTCGATCTCGTTTTCGAGACCGCCGCCCAGGCCACTTTCCCAATTATTCAAACCGCGCTCGACCAGTCTGGCCGCGACCCCCGCGATCGAGACGGTTTCCTCATGCTCCGCGAGGTAGTTTCGCTGCTGCGAGAGCTTCGGCCGGATGAAGGATTGGGCGAGGGAATCGATCAGCTGGCTGCTCTGGTGCATCACGGGTACCTCTTCTGGGCGAGTGGTGGCCACGCCGTGGGGTTGAGCTCGGGGCAGCTGCAGGACATCCTCGGTCCAGCTTCCCTTGTTGATCCGCAACCGGATGGGCCCGCGTTTTATGCCCAACTGCCTGAGCGGCGGGTGTGGGCCCAGGTCATCCCCGGAGATCCGCACGAGCCATTGGATGGATGGTTTCAGTACCATGATCTGGAAGCCGGACAGCTGCGGGTTCTAGGCGTGTTCGGGATTCATCCCGATCGTCCGGGCTTCAGCGTGGTGGAAGTGAGCGGCCAGCGGCCAGTTGGCCTGGCCCGGCCGGACGGGAGCTCGGTCTTCAGCTCTACCCTTCCCGGCGGGGCGGCGGCGGGACTGTTCTCTCTTGCTGGCGAAGAGGAGCTCCTGGAGCTGGGCTGGCGGATGGTTGAGCTGGGAGCTAGGGGGTGGGAGCCAGGAGCAATCAGCTCGCATCACCTGGGTCCCGCTTCAACCGGCAGCTCCCAGCCCCCAGCTCCCAGCTCCTAGACACCATGGAAAGCGTCAAGGACTACATGGACAAGAAGGCGGTTGCTCAGGTGCTGGAGCAGATCGCCGCCTTCCTGGAGCTGAAGAGCGAGAACCCGTTCCGGATCAGGGCATTCAGGACCGCCGCCCGGGCTGTCACCGGCTTTCCCGGCGACCTGCGTTCATCTCTGGAAAACGGATCGCTGGCTTCGGCCAAGGGGATCGGTCCGGCGACACTCAACATCGTGTCCGAGTTGGTGAACACCGGAAAGGCAAGCATGCTGGAGGAGCTTCGCGAGCAGATTCCTCCCGGATTGGTCGAGATGCTCGAGATTTCCGGGCTTGGCGTCGCCAAAATCCGCCAGATCCACGAAGTGTTGGGTATCGATTCCCTTCCCGAGCTGGAGGCTGCCGCTCATGATGGTCGCCTGGCCAAGCTGCCTCGATTCGGCCAGCGCACGTCGGAGAACATCCTCAAAGGCATCGCCTTCCTGCGGCACACCAGCGCCTACCGGCTGTCTCATCACGCGGGCGACGAAGCCGAGGGCCTCCGCGCTGCGTTGGAGCGGCTGCCCGGAGTCACCAGCGCGATCACCGCGGGCGATGTCCGCCGTCGTTCCGAGATCGTTCGGGACCTCATCTTCGTGCTGGTGGCAGAATCCTCGCCCGCCGATCTGTTCGGGCGGCTGAGCCAGCTCCCCGGGGTCCATGAGTTTGCGGGACAGGATGAGCGGCGGCTGACCCTCCGGTTTGCCGGCGGGGCCAGCGCGCAAATCGTTGCGACCACTCCGGTGAATGCCGGAACGGTGCTGGTCCAGGCTACCGGCAGCGACGCTCATCTGAAAGAGCTCGGCGCCCGAGCACGGGAGAAGGGTTTTACCCTGGCCGGCGCGGCGTTATGGCGGGGAAGCCAGTTCGTCGCTACCCCTGACGAGCAGACGTTCTATCGTGCCCTCGGCCTGGAGTACATACCCGCCGAGCTGCGCGAAGGCGCCGGTGAGGTGGAGGCCGCGGCAAGAAGTGAAATACCCGGGCTGGTGACCCAGCAGGATCTCAGGGGGTTTCTTCACTGCCACACGAGCTACTCGGATGGCTCCAACAGCGTCGAGGAGCTGGCCATTGCGTGCCAGAACGCCGGCTACGAGTACCTCGGCGTTACGGACCACAGCCAGGCAGCTGCCTACGCCGGGGGATTGCGGCCGGAGGACCTTGCTCGACAGGCGGACGAGATCGACGAGGTCAACAGCCGGCTCAGTGGCTTTCGGGTGCTGAAAGGCATCGAGGCGGACATCCTGCAGGATGGACGGGTGGATTACGACGAACGAGTCCTCGAGCAACTCGACTTCGTAATCGCATCGGTGCACAGCCGCTTCAACATGGGCGAGAAGGACATGACCACCCGCATGCTGGCGGCGATGGACAACCCGTACCTGACTATCATCGGCCATCCCACCGGGCGACTGCTGCTCTCTCGCGACCCCTACCCGGTAGATCTGGACGCGGTGATCGGCAAAGCCGCCGAAACCGGAGTGGTGCTGGAAATCAACGCCGATCCGCACCGGCTGGATCTCGACTGGCGGCTGGTTCGTCAGGCGCGGGACCGCGGGGCCGTCATCTCCATTGGGGCCGACGCCCACAGCGTGTCCGGATTGAGCTACGTGGAATTTGGAATCAACATGGCTCGGAAGGGCTGGCTGGGCCCAGGCGACATCCTGAACACCCGGCCGGTGGCCGACTTCGTCGCCTATGCGAGGAGGAGACGGTGAGGAAAGGCGGGATGGCGGAACGGCGGAACGGCGGAAAGTCCATCCGACCGACAACCTCGGGCACTAAGCGCTCCCGGGCCAGGCGTTCTCCTACCGCCGTACCGCCGCACCGTCGTACCGCCGCTCCGCTCGAGCTTCTGGCCCAGTTGAAAGAGCTGTACCCGGACGCAAAGTGCGCGCTGGTCCATCGGAACGCCTTTGGGTTGCTCTGCGCCACCATCCTGTCGGCTCAGTGCACCGATGCCCGAGTGAACATGGTGACCCCGGTTCTCTTCGCCCGATACCCGACACCTTTCGAGCTGGCTCGGGCCAACCCGGCCGAAGTCGAAGAGATCATCAAATCGACCGGCTTCTTCCGGAATAAGACGAAGAGCCTCATCGGCATGGCCCAGGCGTTGGTGGCGGACTACGGGGGTGAAGTACCCCGCACGATGGAAGAGCTGCGAAAGCTGCCCGGAGTCGGCCGCAAGACGGCCAATGTCGTCCTGGGAAACGCCTTTGATACGAATGAAGGAGTCACGGTCGACACCCACGTTGGACGGCTGTCCCGGCGCTTGGGGCTGACCACGGAGGAGGATCCAGTGAAGGTAGAACAGGACCTGATGCGTCTCTTCCCTCAGGAGGAATGGGCCCTTCTCTCGCATCTTCTCATCTTCCATGGCCGCCAGGTCTGCATTGCCCGGCGGCCCAGATGCAGCGACTGCGTGCTATCCCGAGTTTGTCCTTCGTCTCTCGTCTGACCATCTCCAGGATTGGACCCATGACCCGTGACCTTGTTCTGCTGTGCCTGCTCAGTTCCGTGCCCATGGCCGCCCAGAGTCAGAGCTCGAGCTCCCAGTCAGCTGCCACCAAAGTCGCCGGAGCAGTCGATCAACGAGTGATGCAGGCTCATCTCGAGTTCCTGGCGGACGACGCACTGGAGGGGCGGCGACCGGGCACGCGAGGTGGTGAGCTGGCAGCGAAGTACATCGCGGCGCAGTTCCAGCGTCTGGGTCTGCAGCCTGCCGGCGACAGCGGCACCTATTATCAGCGGGTTCCCATCATCACTCTCACTCCCAATCCCACCGTCCGAATTGCCGCACCGACATCCGGGGACCTGACGTATCGCAAGGATTACGTGCTCTGGTCGATGCGGAATGATTCGCTGGTGTCACTCAAAAGCGATCTGGTGTTCGTGGGCTATGGCATCGTTGCGCCGGAGTATCAGTGGGACGATTACCGTGGACTCGATGTCAAGAACAAGATCGTCGTCGCCCTGGTCAACGACCCCGGACTGAGAGACTCCACCATCTTCCGCGGCCCCATTCTGACCTATTATGGCCGGTGGACGTACAAGATCGAGGAGGCGCAGCGGCACGGCGCTGCCGGCATCCTGCTGATCCACACCCCCGAAAGTGCCACCTATCCCTGGTCCACGGTGCAGTCGAGCTGGACCGGTCCCCAGGTTCGAATCGAGGAGCCGCCCAAGTCGCTCCTTATAGCCGGCTGGCTCACTCACGACGCGGCGGGAAGGCTGTTTCAGCTGGGCGGGAAAGACCTGGACGCGTTGATGGATCAGGCCGTACGACGTGGATTCGAGGCGGTGCCGCTCGGCGTGCAACTCGACGCCACAGTCCGAAGCTCCATTCAACGCTCCAGCACCAGCAATGTCCTGGGTAAGCTCCCGGGCCGCGGAACCCTGGCCTCCGAAGCCGTCCTGATCGGGGGCCACTACGATCACTTCGGGATTGGCGTGCCCGTCAATGGAGACTCCATCTATAACGGAGCCGAAGACAATGCCTCAGGCACGGCGGCAGTCCTTACGGCGGCCGAGGCGTT
>DASUVR010000263.1:0-2939 GCA_036378855.1 Gemmatimonadales bacterium
CCGGTCAACCAGGTGACCCTCGAAGGACTGCCGGTTCTGTTCATCAAAGACCTGCCCCCGGTCTCCACCACGTCGCTCAAGGTGAGCCGCCCTCAGCTGTATTACGGCGAGTTGTCCAACGACTACGTATTCGTGAATACCCGGCAGCGCGAGTTCGACCACCCTTCGGGCGAGAAGAACGTGTACGCCTCTTACGCCGGGAAAGGCGGAGTGCCGGTGCGGAGCCTTCTCCGCCGGGCGGTGCTCGCCGCTCAGTTCGGATCTTCCAAGATCCTCTTCTCCGGCGACATCACCGATTCGACCCGGGTGCTCTATAACCGGGACATCGTTCAGCGGGCCCGGAAGGCGCTGCCCTTCGTCAGCTTCGACCGCGATCCCTATCTGATGGTGGCGAGCGACGGCACCCTCAAGTGGATCCTGGACGGCTACACCAGCACTACCCGGTATCCCTACGCCGAGCGGCTTCGGAACGGCGTCAGCTACATGCGAAACAGCATCAAGCTGGTGATTGACGCCTACGACGGCACCTTGATGGCCTATGTGAGCGCGCCGGGCGATCCCATCATCCGGACCTGGTCTCGAGTCTTTCCCGGCCTCTTTACTCCACTCGATCGAATGCCCGCTGATATCAGGGCGCATATCCGCTACCCCGACGATATATACCGGATCCAGGCCGGGCTCTATACCACCTATCACATGGACGACCCGGTGGACTTCTACCACCGGGAAGACCAGTGGCAAATCCCCGAGGCTTCGGAGGCGGAGGGCAAGGTGCCGTTCATGCGCCACATCGTGATGCGCCTCCCCGAGGAAAAGAGCGTGGAATACATCTACATGGTTCCGTTCACTCCCCGGGGAAAGGACAACCTGGCGGCGTGGATGGCGGCCCGGAACGACGGAGCCGAGTACGGCCGGCTTCGGGTGTACCGGCTGTCCCGGCAGAGTCTCGCCTTTGGACCCCAGCAGATCGTGAACCGGATCAACCAGAACACGGAGGTGTCTCAGCAGCTGACGCTTTGGGACCAACGGGGCTCTCAGGTAATCCGGGGCGACCTGCTGGTGATCCCGATCGAGGAGGCGCTGATGTACGTCCAGCCGATCTACCTCCGGGCGGAGGGTGGCCGGATCCCCGAGCTCAAGCGGGTGGTGGTGGCGTATCAGAACCGGGTGGTGATGCGGGAGACGCTGGAGGAAGGACTGGCGGAGATGTTCGGGGGGGAAGTCGCGAGTCGCGAGTCCAGAGCCGCGAGACCAGGTGACATCGCTGCGGATACATCCGTTGCAGACAATCCCGCGACTCGTGGCTCGGGACTCGCGACTCTGCTGCGCGAAGCCAAGCAGCACTACGATGCAGCCATCCAGGCGCAACGGGACCTTGACTGGGCCCGCTATGGCGAGGAGATGCGCCGGCTGGGCGAGATCCTCAACCGGATGAATTCCGGGCCCAACCGCTGATCGGCTTTCCTTGGATATCTTCCGCCATGGCTTCGACCCTTCGCTGGTCCGTTCGCCTTCCCGCCGAATTCGGCCATGCCGATATCACTCCTGAGCTGGAGAAGTTCGTCAGCGGCTCAGGGGTAAAGAGCGGGACGCTCACCGTGGAACTGATCGGCTCGACCGGAGCCATCACCACCATCGAATACGAACCCGGCGCGCTGGCCGATCTCCGCCGAGCGCTCGACCTGCTCGCGCCTCCGGACGGCGACTACGCTCACAACGCTCGCTGGGGCGATGGAAACGGCTTCTCTCATGTTCGTTCCGCTCTGCTCAAGACCAGCCTGTCGCTTCCGCTGATTGACGGCAAGCTGGCGCTGGGGACCTGGCAGCAGGTCGTCGCCATTAACCTGGATAACAGAGCGCGCGAGCGAGAGCTGGTCGCGGTGCTGGTGGGCTGACGGCGACCGATGTCTCTCGAGCTCACCGACTCCACCGGCGCCCTGCTTCTTGCGGCTGCCAGCGTCATCGGCCTGCTGCTGATCCCGTTCGGCTTGCCCGGCCTTTGGGTGATCCTGTTCGGCATCATCGGATACGGGTGGATCACCGACTTTCGCACTCTGAGTACCGGCTTCCTCATCCTGGCAATTGCTCTGGCGCTGCTGGGCGAGGTGCTCGAATCCTGGGTCGGCTTCCGCTTCGCCAAACGCTACGGAGGATCGAGCAGGGCAGGGTGGGGTGCATTGGTGGGAGGACTGGTAGGCGCGGTTGTTGGCGTGCCTATACCGATTGTCGGCTCCGTCATCGGCGGCTTCGTCGGTGCCTTCATCGGCGCGGCGGTGTTCGAGTACACCAAGGCCCGCCAGGCCCATGGCTCGGTTCGAGCCGGCTGGGGCGCCGTGCTCGGCCGGGCTGCCGCGGTGGCCATCAAAATGGGATTGGGCGTGGCTATGGTGGTGGGCGCAGGCTTTGCCGCAATGTCATCCTAAGGAGTGAGCGGAGCCTTTAAGCCGACCGGGAAATTTCTCTGAACTTCGACGGCGAGAACCCGGTGTGCTGCCGGAACATGTTGGAGAAGTGGCTCTGATCGGAAAATCCCGCTCCCAACGCTATCTCCGCCAGGGACCGGTCGGTGTCGGCCAGCTGCATCGTTGCCCGTTCGATGCGAAGGTTGCGGACATACTCGCCCACGCTGCAGCCGAACGCTTGGCGGAAGCCTCGCGCCAGAGTCACCGGATGAACCCCTACCGCGCCGGCCAGCTCGGTCAAACTCGGCCGGCTGCCCAGCTCGGCATGGATCCGCTCGCGCGCTTCCTGCAGCCAGCGGGGCAACCCCCGGCCGTGCTGAAGGTGGATCTTCAGTCGCGATGCTGCCGCCACCAGCTCCAGCAGTAGACCTTCGATGGCAATCGGCGCGGTCGAGTCCATCACCTGCAGCTCGTGGTATAGCCGCCAGCCATAGGTCGACAGAGGTCCACCCTGGAAGGCTTCCCGCTCGTCCAGCA
>DASUVR010000264.1:0-4235 GCA_036378855.1 Gemmatimonadales bacterium
AAGCCCCGACCTGGATACAGAACTGGTGAACCAGTTTCAGCGCCAGGACCAGGATCGACCGGCGCGACTTCGGCCTAACCTGGAATCAGGCGTTGGAGACCGGCGGGATCCTGTTTGGAAACGAGATCAATACTCAAAAAACCGCCGTTCCCACACCCGTAGCCACCAGAGCCACTGCCCAAAGCAGATCCAGGTTGACCCACGCAGTCCGGAGGAACCGGAGCCCCAGTTTCTCATACACGATCGCGGCGATCGTTCCGGTCACCAGCAGATAGCCCGCCGTATGTATCACCGCGGCAGCGATCCCGCTCCACTCGATTCCCCCACCCAGCATGCCGGCCGACAGATGATGCACATGCTCGGCCGAGGGCAGGCGACCCAGCACCAGCGGCAGCATCATGAGTCCGGCACCGTGGGCCGTGGCCATGAGGAAGGACCAGGTTGCCAGTTCCCGGCTGTTCACCTGCATCCCCCCGTAGACGATGTGGCGGGATCGGACCAGACGGTAAACCCCGAGCGCGACCAGTAGGGCGGCCACTCCCCACTTCAGGGTCGAGGGCGGCAGCACCACTCCGATCGCAGCCGCGGCGCCGATGGTCAGCAGCATCGCTAACCCGTGACCCATCGCGAGCGGGCCCAGCGCGAACCACACCGCCTTTCGGCTGCCGCGCTGGAGGCCGAGTGCGACGGCGAAGAGCCACCCCATCGCGGGATTGATACCGTGCCCCGCCCCCAGCGCCAGGAGACCAGCCCAATATCCGTCAATCACGAGAAATCACGCCATCATGAAAAGCAGAACGAATCCGAGGACGCATCGCCGCCCTGGAGTCGAACCTGGTGGCAGCGAACGCCCCGTTCCATCTCCAGATAGAAGTTGGGGTCGAGCGCCATGCCACCCTCGGGCTTGGTATCGAGCTTCACCATCCAGCTCTCCAGGCCCGCCGGATAGAACTGCTCGTCCCAGGGCGAGTACAGCCCGTTCGTCAGGTACACTCGCCGCCCATCCCGGCTCAACTCCACCCTCTGTGGACCACCGTTCAATCGCTTGCCCGAATTGGCCGGATGCGCGGCACGACGTACGATCCCTCCGATTTGGGTTGTAGCGGTGAGCTTGGGATTGAACGGATCGCTCACGTCGTACTGCCGCAGCTCGCCGGTTCCCCAACAGGAGACGTAGAGCTGCCGGTCGTCCAACGAGAGGTTGATATCGGTGATGAGTGGCGCCACCGCCTTGAAGCCCTGCAGCAACGGGGGCAGGTCCGAGGGATCCGCCGGCTCGGCGGGGATGCTGATAACCTTTTTCACCTTCCAGGAGGAAGTAGCCGAAGAAGCGGAACCAGCTGAAGAAGCGGTAGCAGCGCTCTCCGCATCCTTACCGCTTTGGCTTTTGCCGCTTTTTCCGCCTCTCCCGCTTCCTTTTTCACTTGCCACACCGTTTCCGCCGCTTCCGCCTTCGCGGTACCACAGCCACACCGACGCGGACAGATCCTCCAGTGAAATCACCACGCCGACGAAGCCGTACGCCTTGCGCGGGTCGCGGGCAGGACGCAGCTCCAGCGTCATCTGATACTGATCGCCGAGGTGGATGCGCTCTTGATGATTGCCCTTCCGCAGGTCCCAGACATGCAGCGAATTGCCGTATTTCCCTCCCAGCAAAAGCTCGGGCACGACGCCTTCCCGTACCATGCTGGGGGTTCCCCATTCACTGGTAATGGTGGTGTCATAACCCAGATGCCAGGCGAAGTCGTAGCCCAGCTGCTGAGGACCTCGGTTCTTCTCCCAGATTCCCTTGGGCTCAAAGCTCTCATGATCCAGAATGAAGATGCCACCGGGGCCATCGCCCTGGGGATTCCCCAGCGCGGAGAGATAGATCCCGTCCGGCCCGCAGTGCACCGTGTGGGGTGCGGCGTAACCCGTCTTGCGCGCCAAAGTGTCGGGCTCGATCACCTTCACCATCTCCGGTTGCCGAGGATTCGCTTTGGTATCCAGGATGTGGATCCTCGACGAGTTGATCCCCGGCACCACCAGATAACGTCGTTCTACATGCGGATGCGGCGCCCAGGGGCAGAGACTCGCACTGCAGGCGTTCCAGCCGAAGTGGTGCAGCTCATCCCCCCGGTTGGGCATGTCCACCTGCCCGATCAGGCGGCCGTACGATTTCGAGCCCGGCTTCACGTCTACCACGCCAATAGCGTCGGGTCGGGAACGATTGGGACTGAGCATAGCCAGATAGGCCAACTCCTCGGCGGGCGCCTCCGCGGCCTGCTTGGCGGAGGGGTAAAAAGTCGGGTCGGGGCGCATGGTGGGCATAATCGTCTCCGGGCAGCCGTAGCTCTGTGGTTTTCGGACTTGATAGCCATATGGACAAATCCAAGAACGCGCAAGGTGTATGGAAAGGCGGATGGGGACGGGCAGAAGGGGGACGGTTGGACGGCAGACGCGCAGACCCGTCAAACCCCACGTAGATTTGCCCGATGACCTCCCCAGCTCAGCCCGACCTTTCCAAGCTCCGGATCAACCGGGACGCACCTCCGCCCGGTCTGAGTCGCGCGGTCCGGCGGAATGCGATTCTCGGTGTCGTGGCCCTGATTCTGGTGATCGGCGCATTTCTGGGTTGGCGCCGGGGAAGCGTTGTCGCAGTGGAGACCGTCGTGGCCAAGCCGTTCGACGCCGGTGGCTCGGCCGACAACGCGGGAAGCTCCAGCGTCACTGCCAACGGTTACGTGGTTGCCCGGACCCGGGCCTCGGTTTCGGCCAAGCTCCCCGGCCGGATCGCGGAGCTCCGGGTCAGTGAGGGATCTACGCTCAAGAAGGACGAGATCATCGCGACGCTGGAAAACGCCGATTATCAGGCGCAGCTGGCTCAGGCACAAGCCGCGGAAGCCACGGCGCGGGCGGATCTCATGGAAGCCCGCGCGAGCCTGGCCACCGCGTCACGTGATGCAAAGCGGCTGCGGGACATCCGGACCCAGGACTCCAAGGCCGTCGCCGAGCAGGATTTCGACGCGGCGCAGGGACGGGAATCGGAGGCCCAGGCGAGGGTGCAGGCGGCGGAGGCCAGGATTGGTTCCGCCCGGGCAGCGGCGGGGTTCGCCCGGGCCAACCTGGAGAACACCGTCATCCGCGCCCCGTTCAGCGGCACCGTTCTCCGGAAAGAGGCCGAGGTAGGTGAGGTGGTAGCACCGTCGGTGGGCGGAGGACTGACCCGAGGAGCGGTGGTGACGATGGCCGACCTTACCACGCTCGAGGTCGAGGTGGATGTGAACGAGGCTTACATCGCCCGGGTGACTGGTGGGCAGCCGGCCAAGATCACCCTGGACGCGTACCCCGACACATCGTTTCGCGGCCGGGTGCGCCAGGTGGTGCCCACGGCAGACCGGCAGCGCGCCACGGTGCAGGTCAAGGTATCGATCGTCGACCGGGATCCCCGGATCCTTCCCGAAATGGGAGCGCGGGTGGATTTTCTCGATACCACTCACGTCGCCAGCGGAGCCGCGCCGAGCGGGCCACCCCGCTTCCGGGTACCTGCGGCGGCGGTGCGCGAGCTCAACGGCCAAAGCGTGGTCTGGCTGGTGCGGAACGGCCGGCTCGAGTCGCGCCAGGTGGATGCGGGGCCAGTGAGCGGAGGGTTCAGGGAGATACGCTCGGGGCTCTCCGGCGGCGAGCTGTTGCTGACCGGCGGAGTGGATGAGCCGAAAGCAGGCATGCGGGTGAAACAGAAGTAAAAAGCAATAATTCACCACAAAGGCACAAAGGCCACAGAGGGATCGCTCGCCCAAATGGATCGCCATCACGGTCGCGACCTTCGGGGAACTGATTTTTGTGGGGTTGGGTGGCCCCAACATCTCTGCGCCGATGCTCGCCCTCGCGATGGAGATCTCCGGAGGTCCCAGATCCCTCTGTGTCCTTTGTGCCTCTGTGGTGAAATTCTTTTGGTGATCTCAACATAGAGAATCCCATGGCCTTGGTCGAAATTCGTAATGTCTACAAAATTTTCCAGCGCGACTCCGAGAAGATCGAGATCTTCACCGGCCTCACGCTCGACATCGCAGAGGGATCCTTTACCGCGCTGATGGGTCCGTCAGGGTCGGGCAAATCCACCCTGCTCAACCTGCTGGCTGGACTGGATAAGCCCACCAGTGGCAGCATCCGGGTGGCCGGCGCGGAAGTGAGCGCGATGACCCCGGGCCAGCTGGCCGACTGGCGGTCGGCAAACATCGGGTTCGTGTTCCAGA
>DASUVR010000265.1:0-5393 GCA_036378855.1 Gemmatimonadales bacterium
CCCCAGGTGGCAGGCAGGAACCCTGGCCCAGTTCTCTATCCGGTAAGGACCGATCTTTTCCAATCCCGGGGCGAACTCCACCAGCGCTTCGCCTCCATGAGCGGGCACGTTTCCGCCGGCAGAGGAATCGCGTTGCATGGAGATGGTGCCGCCGGTAAAGAGGAGGTGGATTTCACCCACACAGAACACTCCCTCCGTTGACGTTCAGCACCTCTCCGGTGATGTGGCGGGCGAGGTTGCTGCAGAGAAAGAGAATGGGACCGCCGATGTCCTCGCTCGTTGCGATCCGACGGAGAGGAATGGTTTGCTCGATTCGTTGCCGGTTATCGGCGGTGAACGCGGGCAGGCTCATATCGGTGTCGACCCAGCCTGGGGCAACGCAATTCACCGTGATGTGGGGAGCGCATTCGATGGCCAGAGACTTGGTGAACGCGATCAGCGCTCCCTTGGTGGCCGCATAATCCGAATGGTATGCCTCTCCACGTTGCCCCGCGGTACTGGACACGATGATGACCCTGCCACCCGGCCGCATGACACCCAATGCAGCCCGGGTGGAGAGGAAGACGGAGTCCAGATTGGCAGCCAACGTGTCCCGCCAGCGGGCCAGAGCCATGTCCTTGAGAGTCACCTCGTCCGGAGGCCACACTCCGGCATTCGCCACAAAGATGTCCAGTCCGCCGAACTCGCGCCTGACACCCGCCAGAAGCCGGTCGGCAACTTCGGGATCGGCCAGATCGCCTCCGCCCACAAAGGCTCGGCGCCCCACGCTTCTCACCTCACGGGCGGCGGCCTCCGCCTCATCGGCCCGGGTATGAAACGTGAGGGCCACGTCGGCTCCGGCGCGAGCCAGCAGCAGGGCGGCAGCCCGCCCGATCCCCCGGCTTCCGCCGGTGACCAGAGCGGTCTGGCCGGTAAGATCGATCATGATCCCAGAAGCTCGCGCTCAACCATTTCGACGATCAGGTGCTCCAGTGCCAGGTGAATCAGCTGGATGAGACTGGTATCGTGGGAGTCGACGATGATGGCCTGATCTACCAGCCCGGCCAACGCTCCCCCACCCTTCCCCAGGAAGGCAACAGTGGAAACGCCCGCCGCCCGGGCCGTACGGGCAGCGGCGATCAGGTTCGGGCTTTGCCCGCTGGTGCTGTGCAGGATCAGGAGGTCATCAGGGCCGCAGACAGCTTCTACCTGGCGGGCAAAAACCTGATCAAAGCCCAGATCATTGCCTGCAGCGGTAAGGATGGAGGTATCGGTCGCGAGGGCTATGGCCGCCAGGGCCCGACGCCCCTCGACGTAGCGCACCACGTATTCCGCCGCGAGGTGCTGCGCATCGGCTGCGCTGCCGCCGTTGCCACAGAAGTACAGAGTTCCACCGTTTCGAAGAACAGCCACATACCGGCTGGCCGCCTGGGCCACCTGGCCGCTGAGGCTTTGAGCAGCCAGCGCTGCCTGCGCCAGACTTTCCAGACCTTGCTCGATCCGGGCCTGGCTCACGGCCCGCCCTCCAGAAACTCCTTGATCCGGCGCATCCAGCTCTGCCGGATCCGGAGCGGCGGCACTGGAGCGAGCGGACGGTCGGCGAGAATTGCGCCCGGGTTCAGCGTCGCGAGCAGCTCCGTCTGCTCGGCCCCGTCCTGCGCCAGGAGAAAGCGGGCACCGGTGGCGACGGTTCGCTCGTCACCATGGTTGTCGCCGGCCAGAATATCAGCCAATCCCTCAGCCACGAGCTGGCGCGCCCGTTGTCCTCGGGCCTGCGGTGTGAGCAGAGTGGTGGAGTCCACCTGCATCTTCGCGCCGAGCGATTTCCAGTGGCGCACCGCCGGAACCGAACAGGCACTGTATCGCTCCGGGTGAGCCAGTATCGGAACCAGATCCTGGTCGAGGACCTGCGTCAAAGCCGTGGTGATCAGATCGAAGGCGACCAGGCGGGGGAACTCGACCAAGATGTACCCGGTCCCGCCCAGTGTGACCTTCCGCGCCATCGCCACCTGACGAGGAAGCGGCCGATCGAGCATCACCTCGGCGCCGCGGTGCAGGCGCGGACTGGATGGCGCCTGCAGCCGGAGAGCCTCATACGCGTTCTCGTGCGCCGGCGGGGGGCCTGCTTCGGCTTTTCCCGCTTGAAGGTGGGGAGTGAGACAAACATCCGTCACTCCCTGTTCAGCCATGGCAACAAGAACCTTGATCGACTGCTCGACCGAGCGGGAGCCGTCATCTACGGCCGGAAGGAGGTGCGAGTGGAGATCGATCACGCCTTTGACCGCCAGGATCTCAGGACAGAGATCGCGAACTCTTCCAGCTGCTCCGGGGCGGTCTGTGCCTGGGCCAGGAGCGCCAGCGTGATCAACGCATCGGCGGCAAGCAGATCGAGTGCCACCGAGCGATCGCCCGGATGGCTGAGAACCCGGGCAAGCGCCGAATCTGCGGCGACCGCAAGTTGATTGGGAAGCGGTTCCTTAGTGCTGGTTGACAGATACTGACGGACACGTGCCCGAAGAGCTGGGGGAGCCGCAACGGTGTGTCGGTCCACCCAGTCGAAGTCCACGCTCAGGCGCCGCGACCATCGGCAAGCCAGCCGGCCACCAGCTCCGGTGTTGCCGAGCGGGCGGCAGAGAGCCGAGCGGGGTCGCCGGCTCCGGCCGAGGCGAAATGGGGCCGGCCGCCTCCCTTGCCACCGCTCAGGGCAGCAATCCGGTTCACCAGATCGCCGGCCTTGCGTCCTGCCCGGACCAGATCGTCGGTGAGCGTGACGTGAATGGACCCCCGGCCCGCCGCGCTGAACAGAACCAGCACGCCCTTGGAGCGGCCTTCCCGGAACGTGTCTGCCAGGCGACCGAGCTCAGCCCGATCTTCCGAGCTGGTTTCTCCCACCGTGAGCGCGACATCTCCCAGCCGGGTCACCTGACCCTGCACTGCTCCGCCGCCGCTCCGGAGTGCCTCCGCGAGCCGTGCCTCCAGCCGCTGCCGCTCTTCCAGGAGCTGTTCGACCCGGCGGACCAGGTGCTCCGGCTGGGACTTCAATGCCTCGGCGACCGCGGCCAATCGCTGCTCCACCGCGCGCACCGCGCGCAAGGCTCCCGTTCCGGTGATGGCCTCGATCCGACGGACCCCCGCGGCCACTCCGGATTGGCCGGAGAACCGGAACGTGCCGATCTGGCCGGTGGTGCGCACGTGAGTGCCGCCGCAGAGTTCCAACGAAGGTCCCATCTGGACGACACGAACGACATCCCCGTACTTCTCGGAGAAGAAAGCCATGGCTCCGAGAGCCAATGCGTCGGCGTACGGCATCTCGCGGGTAGTGACGGGATCATTGGCGAGCAGGAGATCGTTTACCTCGGATTCGATGGCGCTGAGGGTGGCGCTGTCGATGGGCCCGTGGTGGGAGAAGTCGAAGCGGAGGCGCTCTGGCTCGACCAGGGATCCCTGCTGCCGAACGTGCGGACCCAGCCGTTTCCGGAGCACGTAGTGCACCAGGTGCGTGGCGCTGTGATTGCGCTCGATATCGTGACGGCGGGGCGCATCGACCGTGGCATGCAGTGAAGCAGGCTCGAACTGCTGCTCGAACGAGCCGCCCACAACCGTGCCCTTGGGGTCTTTTCGAACGGTATCCACCGGCAAAGACCAACCTTGGCCTTGCACCGCTCCGGTGTCACTCACCTGTCCGCCGGATTCCACGTAGAACGGGTTCTCCCGCAGCAGCAGTTCCACCCGCGGGCCGTCCTGCCGAAAGGCGAGCACATCGGTGTCCGCCTCGGTTTTCTGGTAGCCGACAAACTTTTGCTTCCCTCGCTTTACACTGCGCCACTTGCCCGGCTTGGGCAGGTGGACCGCCGGGCCGCGGCTTGGCGCTGGGCTGCCGCCGGAGGTTCGGGCATCGCGAGACCGGCGGCGCTGCTCCTCCAGCGACTGCTCGAAACCCGCGAGGTCCACATCGACACCTCGCTCGCCGGCGATGATCTGGGTGAGATCGATCGGAAAGCCGAAGGTGTCGTAGAGCTTGAACGCATCCGACCCGGAGATGGTTCTGGTACCGGCGGAAAAGATCTCCTCCAGGCGCCGGAGCCCGCCTTCGATGGTCTCCAGGAAGCGGCGTTCCTCGGTTTCGGTAACTTCGTGGATGTACTCCGCCTTAGCCGCCAGCTCCGGGTATACCTCACCCATCTGAGCCACCACCACGGAAGTCAGCAGCGCCAGAGTTGGCTCCCGTCGGCCGAGCAGCCAGGCGTGGCGCACGGCTCGCCGCAGGATCCGCCGGAGGACGTAGCCTCGTCCCTCATTGCTGGGATACACCCCATCGGCCAGCAGGAAGGCGACTGCACGGGCGTGGTCGGCGAGCACACGATAGGAGGCACGCTCGTCCGAGCTTCTGTCATAGCTACGACCAACCAGCTCGCCCACTCGGTCGATCAGTGGGAGGAAGATGTCCGTGTGGAAATTGTCGTCTTCTCCCTGCATCACGGCCGCGATGCGTTCCAATCCCGCTCCGGTGTCCACCGATGGTTTGGGCAGCGGGATGAGGGTGCCGTCGGCGGAACGATCGTACTGCAGGAAGACGAGGTTCCAGATTTCCAGGAAGCGCCCTTCCTCGGCCAGACGTTCAAAGTCAGCCTGCGGAAGAACTTCGTCGGTTAATTGGTTCCCGACCGCCAGATCCACATAGATCTCCGAGCACGGACCGCAGGGACCGGTATCGCCCATCTGCCAGAAGTTGTCCTTGTCGCCCAGGCCATAGATACGATGGTCGGGCAGGCCCGAGATCTCGCGCCAGAGTGCCCGCGCCTCATGATCTGTATGGTGGACGGTGACCCAAAGTCGCTCGGGAGCAATGCCCAGGAAGGTTGGACTGGTGACAAACTCCCAGGCGTAGGCGATGGCATCGCGCTTGAAGTAGTCGCCGAAGGAAAAATTCCCCAGCATCTCGAAGAAGGTGTGATGCCTCTTGGTGTGTCCAACCTGCTCGAGATCGTTGTGTTTTCCGCCGGCCCGGACACACTTCTGGCAGGTAGTGGCCCGGAGATAGTCCCGCTGTTCCTGGCCCAGGAACACGCGCTTGAACTGGACCATGCCCGCGTTGGTGAACAGCAGCGTGGGGTCGTCGGCGGGGACCAGTGACGAAGAAGGCACCTCGCGGTGCCCCTTGGAGATGAAGAAGTCGAGGAAAAGACGACGGATTGTGCCGGAGTTCATCCGGAAAATATAGGAGGGGGGGCAATTCGTCGCGAGTCAGGAGTCACGGCGACACCACCCGATCGACCAGTTCCGTAATATCTCGTCCACTGAACCCTCGGCGCGCCAGATATGCCACCAACCGGCGGCGCTTGGTTTGGCGAGGGAGCGTGCCGAGCTGAGCCGCCCGCTTCTGAGCGAGCGCGAGGGGAACGGTAGAGCGATCG
>DASUVR010000266.1:0-9478 GCA_036378855.1 Gemmatimonadales bacterium
GACGGTACGTGAGGTACGTGAGGTACGTGAGGTACGTGAGGAACGAGGCGGGCGCAGCCAACGTGCACATCTCCAGCTGCATTTGCCGCAATACTGCGTTCGCGGAGCTCTTGCCCCACGCTCGCGCTCGCGGGTGGGGCCTGGAGGAGTTGATCCAGCAGACCGGCTGTGGTGCTCAGTGCGGCCTCTGCCGGCCGTACCTCCGCCGCATGCTCCGCACCGGCGAAACCGTGTTCCACGAGCTCCTGTCCGAGGACGCATGAGCGCACGGGAACACGCGTCGGCGCTCGGCTTCTGGGCGTGGCTGGAGCGGCATTGGCGGCGGCTTTCCCATACCGGCTCCATCATCGGCGTCGCCATCATTATTACCTGGCTCGGTGTCTGGCAAATTCGCCGGGACGATGCCGTCGGCCTGCTGCTTACCTCCGTCGCCACGCTGCTGACTCTGGTCACCTTCCGTCACCTGGGCGAGCTCTCGGAGGCGCAGAAGACTTCGCTCCGCACCGCCCTGGCGCACGCCGACCGACGCAACCGGGAGCTCGATCATCTCCGGCATCTGGCAGGGACTCTGCTGGCCGGCGCAGACCTGGATGGACTGGTGCGTGAGGTGGCCCAGTCCGCCGCCGAGCTGCTGGAGGCCGAAAGCGGTGCGGTGACGCTGATGGTGGAGGAGGGCCGCTTCCTCAAGGTGAAGGCGGCAACCGGTCCGCTGGAAGCGGCCACCGGCATGCTGCTTCCTGTAGATGGCTCGCTGCTCGGCTGGGTGGTGAGTCAGGATTCCGCCCTGGTGTCGGACGATATGGACTCCGATCCACGAAGCTATCGGCCGCCGGCCTTTCCGGTGCCGCTCAAGTCGGCTGCGATCGTTCCGCTTCGATCGGCCGGTTTCGTGGTGGGCACCGTGAGCGTCTACAATCGTCGTGACCGGCAGCCCTTCAGTCAGCACGACGTTCAGCTGCTGCAAATATTGGGGGACCAGGTCGTAGTGGGTCTGGACCGGACGTCGGTGCTGGCGGAGAGCCAGCGCAACGAGGCGGCCCTGCGAAGCAAGAACCAGGAGCTCCAGCGGGCCACTCAGCTCAAGAGCGAGTTCCTGACCAACATGTCGCACGAGCTCAGGACCCCGCTCAACGCGATCATCGGATTCTCCGACCTGCTGCTCGAAGGCGGCGGCGGGGAAATCTCGGCTCAGCAGCGCGAATTCATCGAGGCGGTGCTGCGCAATGGCAGGCATCTCCTCACCCTGATCAACAGCGTGCTCGACCTGTCGAAGGTCGAGGCCGGCCGGATGTCACTCACGCTGGGGTTGACCGATCTTCGGGCGGCAATCACCGGCGCCGTAACCGACACCGCGAGCCTGCGCAGCGCCAAACAGCAGGAGTGCGTGTTGAAGCTCGACTCCGCTCCGCTGACGGTCGTGGCCGACGGAGTCAGAATTCGGCAGATCCTTTACAACCTCCTGTCCAACGCGTCGAAATTCACCGCCGAGGGCGGCAAGATCTGCCTGGCGGCAGTGCGCACCCGTGCGCCACTCCGGCGGCCGGCGGACCGGGCCGGCGACAGGGCCCGGGTGATTCCGCAGGAGGTCGTGTGGATTTCGGTGACCGACGAGGGAGTGGGAATCCGGCGGGAGGACATGCCGAAGCTGTTTCAGGAATTCAGTCAGGTCGACAGCTCGGCCAGCCGCCGAGCCCAGGGGACTGGACTGGGCCTGGCCCTGTGCAAGAAGTTCGTGGAGATGCACGGCGGCACCATCGGTGCCGATTCGGTCTACGGCAAGGGCACCGCGCTCTGGTTTTTGCTGCCGGCGGACGGGCCCGTGCGCCGCACCGCTTGAATCGGATAGGCAAGCCGCTACCCTTAGGGGAATGGGAGTCCTCCGCTCAGTAGCGAGCATGGCCGGTTTTATCACGGCCCTGCTGGCCAGCGTTCACCTGGCTAGCCCAGCGGCTGTCCCGCTCCCCGACGTTGCGTTCAAGTCCGCTCCCACGGCGGTCGTCAGTTCTCCCCGGGAATCCCTCCCTGTACCGGTTCACGACGAGGCCACCTGCGCTTTTTGCCAGGCGGCGGCATTCGCGCCCCATGCCAGCCAGCCGGTGGGCACTCTGGTGTTGGATGCCGGTGATGAACGGCTGGTCCAACTGGCGCACGACGACTCACCCGCCTTCTCAGCGTCGGCCAGCCCGACGCGCTCCCGAGCTCCCCCCATTCTCCGATCGGTCTGAGCCAACGCGTCGCTAGCGACGCGTACTTCTTACGATCGGAGGGTTTATGCACCGCCGTGCTCGCACGGCCATTCTCCTAGCCGGATTCTGGCTGGGAGCAGCATCCAACGTCCAGAGTCAGGTAAGTACCCGGGTCGATTCGCTGAACCGAGCGCTCTCGGCATTATCGGCGCGCATCGACTCGCTGGAAGCGGGACTATGCCCGGCCCCGGCCGGACCCGCGGTTCCCGGTCCCTCGGGTGACCGGGTGACCGACACTCTGGCGGCGCAGGTCCAGTCGCTCGAGCGGAGGCTTGCCGCGTTGCGACAGGTACGTTGTGGTCCGGGTGCGGCACCCCGGGCGGCACCGACCCAGACTCCCGATTCGACCGACGATCTTGCGGCGATCCGGGCCGCCGCGGCGCAGGCAGCGGGACAGACCGGCGGCGGAGGGCAAACGGACTCGACCAAGCCGAAACCGGCGGAGTCAGCCCCAGCCCAGCAGAGCCCTCGGGGCGCCAACCTCCTCAACCCCGAGATCAGCGCGACCGGTGATGTCCGGCTGGTAGCCCGCGAAGGCGAGCAGGAGAATACCTTCGTGCCCCGTGAGTTCGAGTTCGCTTTTCAGTCGGCGCTCGATCCGTACTCCAGTACCAAAATCTTCATGACTTTCGAGGATGAGGAGGTGGGGATCGAGGAGGGCTACATCTACTGGACCGGCCTGCCCGGCCGGCTCCGGGTGGATCTCGGGAAATACCGCCAGCAGGTGGGCGATCTGAACCGCTGGCATCTGCATGCGCTGCCCGAAACCGAGTATCCCCTGGTGTATCAGCGGTACTTCGGAGAAGAAGGTCTCTCGGGAACGGGCATCTCGTTGTACACCACACTGCCTTTCTCATTGGCCGGCGCCACCCACGAGATCTGGTTGCAGGGTAGCACCGTCAACAGCGACCCGTTGCTGAGCGGAGGACATCAGCCGGTGCTGCTGGGGCGGCTGCAAAACTTCTGGCAGTTGAGCCGGAGCACTTACGCCCAGCTAGGCGTGACCGGGCTCGGCGGCAACCACGACGATGCCGATCTCCGGAGCCGGGTTGCGGGACTCGACTTCCGACTCACCTATCGGCCGCCGCAGGCCGGCACCCGGCGGGATATCACGTTCCGAGCGGAGGGGTATCGCTTCCACGCCGATGAGGTTGGCGTCACCACCAATCGGTATGGCGCGTTTATGGATCTGCAGGCGCGAACCAGCCAACGCTGGGTCTTCGGCGCGCGGTACGATTACGTGGAGGCACCACGCGGCCCGGATGACACGGAATGGCGAATCACTCCGAACCTCACCTGGTGGCAGAGTGAGTTCGTTTTCCTCCGGCTGGAAGGGGAGCATCGCCACACCGATCTGGCCGGGAGCCAGAATCTGTTGACGTTGCAAGCCGTGTGGGCCATGGGGCCGCACAAGCATGAGACGTATTGAAGGGCGGAGAGCCGGAGAGCCGGAGAGCCGGAGAGGCGGAGAGGCGGAGAGGCGGAGAGGCGGAGAGGCGGAGAGGCGGAGAGGCGGACGAAACTAAAACCGGGTCTCCTGGGCAGCCAGCGATGACCTCACTTAAGGAATACACCATGACGCTCACATCCCTGTTCATCGTCGCGGGCCTTTTTGGCGGACCGACAGCCCCGCCGCCGCGCAATGCAGCTGCCGCACCTCCCAAGATCGTCACCAGCCTCACGACCTATGGCGCCATTGCGCGGGAGATCGTGGGCGACAAGGGCACGGTCACCTCCATCGCCCAGGGAGACGAGGACCCCCACTTCGTGCAGCCGAAGCCCAGCTTCGTGGCGATTCTCCGCAACGCCGACCTGTTCGTGACCACGGGTATGGATCTCGAGCTCTGGGTACCGGCGCTCCTGGATCGTGCCGGTAACCGGAGGATTATGGATGGCGGTCCCGGATACGTCGCGGCTTATCGCGGGATCGATTTGATGGAAGTACCCACCTCGCTAAGTCGAGCCCAGGGGGACATCCATGTCGACGGCAACCCACACATACATACCGATCCCGTGAACGGGATCATCATCGCGCGGAACATTCTTGCAGGGCTGCAGCGGGTGTCGCCCGAAAACGGCTCCTACTACGCCGGCCGGGAACAGGATTTCGAGAAGCGGGTGCTGGAGGCCACGATCGGCACAACTCTGGTGGGCATCCTGACTCCTGCCACCGCGTTCGATCTGCTGAAATCAAACAGGCTCCTCGATTTCCTCGCGCAGCAGAAGTATCAAGGCAAGCCACTCACCGGGCAGCTCGCCGGCTGGCTCAAACAGGCTGAGGATTTTCGAGGGAAGCAGATGGCCTGCTACCACAAGGAATGGGCCTATTTCAGCCGGCGATATGACATCGAGTGCGTCACCTATATCGAAGCCAAGCCAGGCATCCCGCCCACACCTGGGCACGTGCAGGAAGTGATTCAGCTGATGCGGGACCGAAAAATTCCCGTGCTCTTCTCCTCGAACTACTTCGACCGAAAGCAGATCGAGCAGGTGGCCGAGCGCACCGGCGCCAAGGCCGTGATCGTGCCGGAGAACACCCAGGGCGCACCTGGGGTGAATACCTACTTCGACCTGATGAACACCTGGGTCAGCAATCTGGCCCTGGGCTTCAAGGACGTCGCGCTCACCAGTGGAGCCAAATAATGGATCTGAGCCTCTTTCTTCCGCCGCTGGTGGCCTGTCTGGTCATCGTGGCCATTCACTCGTACCTCGGGCTGCACGTGATCGCCCGGGAAGTGATTTTCGTCGATCTCTCGCTGGCGCAAATGGCGGCTCTGGGCTCCGCTGTCGCCATATTGGCCGGGAGCCAGCCCGATTCGTCGTCCGCATTGATTTATGCCCTGGGATTTACCAGCCTGGGCGCTGCCACGTTTGCCCTGACCCGCACATCGGAACGAGGCGCCGTGCCTCAGGAGGCAATCATCGGGATCGTCTATGTCATGGCATCCGCCGCGGCGATCCTGGTAGCAGACCGCACTCCCCGCGGAGGTGAGGCCATCAAGGACATCCTGGTGGGCAGCCTTCTCTGGGTTACCTGGCCCACGATTCTCCGATTGGCCGGCATTTACGCTGTGGTAGGACTGATTCACTGGGCGCTGAGGAGGCGTTTTCTCACCATTTCCTTCAGCCCCGAAACAGCGCTGGCTCGCGGCTGGAAAATTCGGTGGTGGGATTTTCTGTTCTATCTCACCTTCGGCATCGTGATCACCTTCTCGGTCCCGATTGCCGGAGTGCTGCTGGTGTTTTCTTTCCTGGTCGTTCCTGCGGCCGTCGCCTTTCAGTTCACCCGGCGCCAGGGAACTCTTGCGGTGATCTCCTGGCTGAGCGGCGCACTGGCTTCTGCCTTGGGCCTATGGGTCTCCTTCCACTACGACCTTCCCACCGGCCCGGTGATCGTCTGCATGTTCGGCCTGGTGCTGCTGGGCGCCTATCTGGCGCGGAGGCTGGCCGGAAGCAGAGCACCAACGCTGGCCCCTACCCATGCCGAGGGCACCATCCAAACTCTCTAGGCTCAGGCACGGCCTTAGATCATGGTTTTTCGGTCTGAGCGCCAACGGGATACGCTGGGATGCGGCAGCATTGCGCCTCGGCGAAGTAATTCGAAATGCGGCGCGATGATATCCGCCAGATGTTGGGCAATGAGCACGTGGTGCTCGTTAAGCGTGCCCGGCGTTTCGGAGCTGCATATGAGAGCTCCATGCACCCGGCCTGCTACTCTGAGCGGCACGAGCATCCGAGTCTCGTTTCCGTTCTGGACGAAGCCGCAGGGTAAATCGCCCTTGAGAGTCCGGGCCAGTGGTGTTCCGGCAACCGAGATTAGTGGGAGCTGGGAGAGAGGACGATTCTCTCCCGGTTCCAGCATGATCACCCGGTCGGTCTGGGTCATCCGCAGCGCAAAGGCGAGCCGGTCGTAGGGCAACACGGCGCGCGCCTCGGAGGCAATCAGCTCCGTGGCAACCGCCGGATCGGAGGTGGTGGCCAGCAAACCCGCCAGGCGAAAGACCAGCTCCGCGTGTGGCTGGGGTTCGACCGGCTTCAGAACCGGTGCCGGGACCTCCTCTGCAATTAGAAACCTGCTGATCTGGGGACCGATCAACCCTCCTACCAGCACCAGCAGCTCGGCGTCTTCCTGGGCGTAAAATTCCGGACCGATGCTGCCGAGAAGCAGGTAGGCCGAAACATTTTCCCGCAAAGTCAGCCGGGCTCCAACAAGTGCGCGAACGTCTGCTCCGGCCGGCTCACTCACGGTGAGGAATCCTCTGGGCCAGCGGGAGTCTCCATAGGTGTCGCCCACCACGAGATTGCCCTCCAGTCCAAAGATCCGCTCCACGTCGAGGTGATCTCGACTGATGACCAGAGATGGATCCTGCCATAGTAGCCCGCCTGGATGCTCGCCCAGCCGGAAATAGCGTTTGCCGGTGGCGTCCGAGACCAGCAGCTCGATGTGCTCGTGAGGCAAGAGCGGCGCGAGTCCCCGTGATACCGCAGCCAGAAATCGCTGTGGAGTGGCCGTGGATCGGTTTGCCTCTGCAATTGCCTCCAGCAGCCCCGCGATGCGTTCCTGCTGACGCGACGCCGATCCTTCGGAGACCTTCCATTGGCGGGCGATGCGGCCGAGCATGGGTGCGATCCGCTGAGTGACGCATTGGAGTACGACTCGTTCGACTGCACCGTAGAGACCAGCCCGCAGGTCAGCCATCAACAACAAGGCCACATCCCGTTTACCGAATCTCACCGGCAGGCACGCGACCGACCCATAGCCTGCCTGAGAGACGATTTGCTCCAAGCGACTCAGCTCTTCCGGTTTCAAATGGGGTGAGGGCAGAGGGATGGCCAGATCATCTTCGGCCAGCTCAGCCGGGCCGAGCAGGACTGCCCCACCTTGAGAGGGGTAGAGCCAGAGGCCCATGAGATCGTGGGGGACCTCGACCGCTAATGTGTCGGAGAGGGCCTCATGCCAGGTGGTCAGCGCAACTTGATCCAGCTGCTCGGTGTCCACTGGCAGAATGGGCACGAGCGGCTCGCTCGCGCTGGAGGCGAGTGGATCTTCGGCGGAGGAGAGATCCGATGTCTCGCTCATAAGTGCCGCTTGAGTGGCAGGACGTATGCCCTTCGACCGCGGCAAGCAAGTTGGTTCCTGCCGCAGACTTACCATCAGAGCTCGGCACCAGCGCCGCTCTTGCCGCAGCAGCGGGTGGCGTCCTGCCCGCTCTTTTGCAGGTCGCTGCGCCGTATTCGCATGTCTCTAGTAGGCTTGACATACCCCTACCCCCTACATACTTTCCTCTGACCGGAGCTACTCTCCCACCAGCGCTCACCATGACGATCGCTACCTCAACCACCTGTACCATTCCCGTATCCGGGATGCACTGCGCCGGCTGCAGCAGCCGGGTCCAGCAGGCACTGGAGAGCACTCCGGGCGTGAGCGGCGCAAGTGTGAATCTGATGACCAACTCGGCGACTGTGGATTTCGATCCCTCGTCGGTCACTCCCCTACGTCTGATCGAAGTAATCAGGGAGAGCGGGTACGGTGCCGAGCTCCCGACCGAGCGGGAGAACACCACTGATCTGATTGACGAGCAGGATGCTGCTCGGACGGCCGAGATCCGGGATCTGCAGCGGAAGTTCAGCGTCAGCCTTGCCGTCGGTATCTGCGCCATGCTGCTGAGCCTGCCGCTGGCGAGCGCAGACCCAGGTACCATGCAGGATCCACTGATGCGGGTCATGATGCCGCTGTCCCGAGTGCTCGAGCGGATGGTGCCCGCCATCGCGGATGTTCCGGCAGACGTGTGGCGGTACCTGCTGCTCGCGATGACCATTCCGGTAATCGGCTGGGCCGGGCGCCATTTCTACATCCGGGCGTGGACCGCCGCACGACACCGCATTGCCGACATGAACACGCTCATCGCGCTCGGTACCGGCGCAGCATTCCTCTTCAGTCTGGCCATGACGCTGGCCGACGATTGGTTTGCCGCCCGGGGGGTCACGCCTCAGGTGTACTACGAGGCGGTCGTCTGGATCATCGCTCTGATTCTGCTGGGCAATCTGCTGGAGGCCCGGGCAAAGAATCGGACCTGGGAGGCGCTGCGGCGGCTCATTGCCCTGCGGCCACCCACCGCACGAGTGCTGCGTGGTGCGGAGGAGCAAACCGTCTCGCTCGACGATTTGCGAGTCGGCGATCGGGTGCTGGTCCGCCCGGGCGAGACGATCCCCGCGGACGGAGTGATCGTGGAGGGCTCCAGCCACGTGGACGAGTCGATGCTGACTGGTGAGGCCGATCCGGTAGGGAAAGCCGTGGGAGACTCTGTGGTTGGCGCCACGTTGAACCGTAACGGAGCGCTGCAGCTCAGGGTCACCAGCACCGGGGAGGAGACAGTCCTTGCCCGAATCATCCGGCTGGTGCGCGAGGCCCAGGGATCCAAGCCGCCGATTCAGCGGTTGGCCGACCGTGTCTCCGCGGTCTTCGTTCCCGTGGTTCTGGTGGTTGCGACACTCACTTTCGGAATCTGGCTGCTGTTGGGGCCGGCGCCATCCTATTTGCATGCTCTGGTCGCTGCCGTCACCGTGCTCATCATCGCGTGTCCCTGTGCCATGGGTCTCGCGGTACCTACAGCGGTGATGGTGGCGACTGGGCGAGGGGCCGAGCTCGGTGTGCTGATTCGGGGAGGCGAGGCGCTGGAGCGCACCGGTGATGTCGATGTGGTGGTGCTGGACAAGACCGGCACCATTACAGAAGGCCGGCCAGCCGTTGACTCGGTATCCCCAGTAGTCGAGTCGGGTCTGAGCGCCGAGCGGGTTCTGCAGCTGGCGGCGTCGGTAGAGCGGTTCAGTGAGCATCCCCTCGGTGAAGCAATCGTGGCCGAGGCGGAGCGTCGAAAGATTCCGCTGCTCTCGGTTACGGCATTCGAAAGCCGAACGGGCCGGGGGGTGGAAGGCCTGGTGGACGGCCATCGCATCAGCGTCGGAAATCTCGCCATGATGCGCGACGCCAAGGTTGATCCGAGCGGCTTTGCACCTCGAGCCGCCATATCGGATGCCACGCAGGTTCACCTCGCGGTTGACGGCCGGGCGGCTGGGCTCATCACCGTGTCAGACCCCGTCAGATCGAGCAGCGCCGAAGCGGTTCGCCGGCTCAAGCAGCTGGATCTCGATCTGGTCCTGCTCAGTGGCGACAATCTGGCTACGACAAGCAGTGTGGCCCACAGGGTGGGGATCGATCAGGTCGTGGCTGA
>DASUVR010000267.1:0-2365 GCA_036378855.1 Gemmatimonadales bacterium
GCTCGGGATGCTCGAGGTGCAACCGCTGCAAGCCTTCCAGGAGCCTGCTGCCAACCTGCCGAAGATGAGCCGGCACCCGCCTGGATACCATGAGTTGGAGAGTGGCCTGAGCAGCGGCCAGAGAGACGAACTCGGTTGCCAGAGTGGAAGAGATCCACGTCCGCGTGGCAGCGGCCATCACCGCCCGGCGCCCGCCCACCGCCGCCAACGGAAAGCCGTTCGCCAGCGCCTTGCCCAGGACGGTGAGATCGGCCCGGATGCCATAGCGTTCGCCGGCGCCTCCAACGGCGAGACGGCAGATGGTCTTGATCTCATCCACGATGAGCACGGCCCCGGACCGCGTGGTCTCCTCCCGGAGCACCTCGAGCCAGGCAGCTTCGGGCTCGGCGACAATCACCGGCTCGAACACCACGGCGGCAAGCCGGTCTCCCGCTGAGCGTATCAGCTCTCTTGCACGATCGGCATCGTTGAAGGGAAGCTCGGAATACAAGGCGCGGGTCGCTGAAGGAACGCCGGCAGCACCCTGAGACCAGTCGAGCCAGCCGTGATAGCCGCAGCCCAGCACGTGGTCCCGGCCGGTGAACACTCGAGCCAGGCGAACCGCCGCAGCCATCGCCTCTGCACCGGTTTTGAGAAACCGAACCCCCTCGATCCAGGGGATCAGGCGGCAGATCTCGGCGGCAACTTCCTCTTCCAGCACGGGAGCAAGCGGCCCCACCACACCGTTGCTCGCGGCGACCGTGACCGCCCGGGTCACCTCGGGGTGGGCATAGCCCAGAGCCACCGACCCCAGGCCCATGATGTAGTCGATGTATTCCCGGCCCTGTTCATCCCATACGCGACAGCCGGACGAGCGGGTCATCCGGCTGGGCAGATCGGGTTCTGAGGAACCGAAGATCGTCTCGGGGCGCTTGCTGCCGGTAGATGTATATCCGGGGATGTGTTCCGTCACGGTACCTCACGCACAGATGTCAGCCGAGCTCGAGGGTTCCGAATCGCGCAGGATCTTGCCGATCGCCCCGCAGCCAAACCCACCCTCCCCCACCGCTCCAGACCAGCTGGCCGGCTCGGCGCAGCCGATCGGGGAGCATCTGATTGATCAGCAGGTCGAAGCCAATCTCCTCACCCGGCCGGAGGTCACCCCAGTCGGGTGGAGTAACGGTGACCGTGAGAAGGTATCCTGTCTCTGTGGTGGACCAGCCGCCGGCAACCTGACCGGCCACCGCGCGAGTGTCTTTCACTCCACGAACGATAAGCTCTCCGGTGGTCGAGGGAACGATCAGGACGCCGGAGCCTGTCTCGTCCTGCGGAAGCCTGATGTACAGCTGAACTCCGTCAGCGTGGATCTCATCCGGCTCATTGTCCAGCCGAAGCGGCGCCGCCTCGGGATTTCGAAGGACCAGCTCCGGTTTGGTGACCTCTACCGCCACGTGCAAGCCCGCGTCACTCCAGTTGACGAAGGCGCGGGCAGAAAATTCCTCAGGGCCGGGATAAGGCTCTTCACTGCGACGGTACTGATCCTCGTGGTCGAGCTCGAGCGGCTCGCTGGTGTCAAACCCGTCCAGGCTCCCGTCCAGTGCCGGCGCTTCGGCGACCTGCGGCGCGACCCCGTGGGCAACCAGAGGCTGATTCTGCATCAGCGGCTGAAACGGTGCAGCCGCCTTGCGGCTGCCTCGAAGCCGAACCGTCCCCCGTTCAGACCGGACCTCCCAGCCTTCTACCGTGGAAATGTGCCGTTCGACCGCCGATCCGGATTGCACCTCGGCTCCGCTCTCGGTAACTCGCAACTCCGTTACCGCCGGGGAGGACCCGGGCTCGAGCAGCGTCGCGACCCGGAGTTTTTGGCCAGTGCAGCGCAGCAGATAGAACGGCAAGGTTTCAGCCGTGCCCGGCAGGCCCGGCCCGGTGGCCCGTATCAAATCACCCGGAAGGTCGATCAGTGCGCTGATTCCGGCGCCCGCACCACCTGAGGAGCTGAGACGGAGCGGTCCAGGTGAATCGGGGACGAAACGTTGAGCGTCGGAGACGAATTCGTCGCTCAGCTCGGCGGGCACCCAATGGCCGGGCACCGCCACCTCACTGCGTCCGCTCAAGTGCAGCGGCAGCTCGAGCAGCTGATCGGAGGCCGAGGAGAGATCCAGGACGTCCAGCAGGTAGTTGGGGCCGGAGACCAGAGTCCTGGTGAGATCGCCAAATCTGCCCCGGGCCCAGCCCCATTCTCCCTGCTGATCGAAGTTGTCGCACAGCGCATCGCCAAGTCGCTGCGACACACCGTCCAGACGGGGAGCGTTGTGGGCCAGCGTCGAACGATACCAGAAGAGGTCCCGGGAGACATACGAGCCGGTGCCGGGGTCCGGGAGCCAGT
>DASUVR010000268.1:0-12505 GCA_036378855.1 Gemmatimonadales bacterium
GAACCGCAGTGGAGGCGGAGCGAGCGGGCTGAACCGGCGCCGAGCCACCACCGCACGCAGACAGCAGCAGAATCGCGGTCCAGCAGCATCGGTGTATGGTCACAAGGGTCTCACGGGTAAGAGGTTGGGCAGCGAACATAACCGGCTCCGGAGTGGTGAGCAATGCGGCCGACGCGGCTCTACATCAATATTGATCATGTCGCCACCGTGCGAGAAGCGCGGAAGACGGACGAGCCCGATCCGGTGGCCGCGGCCCTGCTCTGCCAGGAGGCCGGCGCCGACGGCATCACCGCTCACCTCCGGGAGGACCGCCGACACATCCAGGACCACGACGTGGAGCGGCTCAATGACGCCAGCAAAGTGTTCAACCTGGAGCTGGCAACCAGCGCCGATGTAGTAGATCTCGCCTGCCGCCTGCGGCCCTACCAGGCCACCCTGGTGCCCGAGCGGCGAGAAGAGATCACCACCGAAGGAGGTCTGGATCTCAGCCGCCCTGCTCCCCGCCTTCGGGACACCATCCGGAGGCTGGAGCAAGCGGGAATCAGAGTGAGCCTCTTCATCGATCCCGATCTCCGTACGCTCGAAGCCGCCAAGGATCTGGGGGTGCCCGCCATCGAGCTGCATACCGGCCGCTACGCGCATTCATGGCGGAGCAGCGACGCCGCGCTGAAGCAACTGCAGGAAGCAGCCCGGTACGCCTCGGACATGGGACTCGCGATCCATGCGGGGCATGGACTCACCTATCTGAATGTCGAGCCGGTGGCCGGCATCGCCGAAATCGAGGAGCTGAACATCGGTCACAGCGTGGTGAGCCGAGCCATAATGGTCGGAATAAAGAGCGCAGTGAAGGAGATGCGCCAAGCCATGAACCTGCAGCCCTGAGCTATGGGCTGGAACAGGCTTCCGCTAATTTAGCTGCCATGACCAATCCCCTGGGCACCGCTGACTTCTTTGCCCTCGAGGCCGGGGAGTGCCTGGACCGGTTGGAGAATCTGGTCCAGAGTTCCGCCCCTCCGCCGGCCGACGAGTTTCTCCGGATGGCCCGGGTGCTCCGCGGGTCCGCCCTCATGGCCGCCCAACCACACATCGCGAAAGCGGCCGCCGGATTGGAAGCGTTCGCCCGCAGCAACCGGGACCAGCAGCGAGCCTGGGATCCGGGTACTCGAGAGCATATCGCACAGGCGGTCGAAGAATTCCGCTACCTGGTTCGGAGAGTCCGCGAATGGAGCGAGGCAGATACGGCTCGGGCCGGGCGGCTGAGCCGCGACCTGGAAAGCTTGACCGGGCGAGCCGAAAACGAGGTTCCGTTCAGCCAGGCTGAACCTCAGAAGGCGGAGCTGAACACGGGTGTCCGCGCCTTCGTAGCGCGCGAAGGCGCGCTGATCGCGAGCGCTCTGGATCGAGCGTCCCGCACCCTCCGGACGTCACCGGGCGATCGCGACCCGCTCTACAACGTGATCCGGCGGATGCAGTCGCTCCGCGGCCTGGCTGAACTGGGCGAGCTCGCTCCGCTACCGGACATTCTCGACGGCATCGAGCTGGCGGTGGGCGACCTCACCCGGCTCTTCGCCCCGCCGCCCGGCGTTGACGAAGTGATGGACGCTGCCGCTCGTGCCCTGACCCGCATTTCCCGCGACGTAGCCGAGCAGGGGCGTCCCGATCCTGATGCCGAGGAGGCGCGGAACTTCACCGAGTTGCTGCTGCGGGCCTTTGCGGTGGAACGGGACGTTGTTCCCATCGAGTCGCTCTTTGTCGATGGAGATCCGGAGCCAATGAAGCACCCGGTGGCTCAGCCGCAATTCGCACCTCCGGATCCGCTGGGACCACTGGAGCTGGTGAGCCAGGGAGAGCACCTGTGTCAGAGCGCCGAGCTCATCTCCGCCGCACGTACCGCGGCCGAGCGAGATCTTCGGCTCTATCGCCTGCTCGGCACCCTCCGGGCGGCCACGGCGCCCAGCGCCGATCCGGTGGCGGGGGCGCTGGGGATCTTTGCCCGTTCTGCCCGGGAGGCGCTGGCGGCCGGGGCCGGCAGTCGCAGCGTGGAGGACCTGGTAAGCCGCCTGCGGGAGGCGGGACAACTGCTGCGCGCAGTGGTGGAGAGCGACGACCGCATGCTCATCTCCCGTCGCCTGCTGGATGTGGCCCACCGGGTGGATGGGCTGCGGGCCGAAGCCGAGTCGGCAGAGCAACCGGTACCGATCGAGTCCCTGGGGTACGACCCAGAGCCAGAGCCGCAGGTGGTTCCCATCGAGAGCCTCGCGCCCGATTCGGGAACCGTACCGGGGCAGCTGGCGCCCAAAGGTGGCCTCGAGGCGAGCTTCCGCACTCTGGATCGACTGCGGCGCGAGCGGGCTCCTGCCAACGCCGCTTTCCGCCGCGCCATCGAGGAGATCGGAAGCCAGCCGCCGGATCAGGTCGCAACTCCAGAAGCCGCACCTGTGCCCATCAACGCTCTCTGCTACCACGGACATGCCGCGCTGGAGCGGGCCAATGTGGTCCGGGACCAGATCGCTGCCGAGCTCGCGCGGGACGCCAGTTTCAACTCGCTCCAACCATTGCTGCAGGAGCTGCTCGACCTCGTTCCACTAGCGCTTGCCGAAGCCTGAGCCAGCGCCAGACCCGACCGGACCACGGCGGTGGCTGCCCGCCGTGGCAGGGGTCGTGATTTCAGTCGCGCTCCTGTGGTGGGCCCTGAGAGGGGTCAATCCGACAGACATTCTCACTCACGTACGCGCCGCACGCCCCCTGCCACTGCTGGCAGCCGTCCTCCTGGGTACGCTCACCTTCCCCATTCGCTGGATTCGCTGGCGCATTCTCCTGGGCCCGGTTGGAGCATTGCCCCAGCACCGGGCGCCACTCTGGCACGCAATAGCCGTGGGTTTCATGGCCAACAACCTGCTTCCGCTCCGCGCCGGTGAGCTGGTTCGGTCGTATACCGCTGCCCGGCTCACTGGAATCCGGTTCACCACCGTGCTCTCCTCCGTCGCGGTAGAGCGGATCTTCGATGGCATGGCCGTAGTCGGATTGCTCACCGTGGCGCTGCTGGGCTTTGATCTGCCGCGTGAGTTGTCCATTGCTGGGATTTCGGTGCTGCAGGTGGCGCAGGGGGGTGCCGTCGTCAGCGCCGGGGCATTTCTCATTGCCCTCGCCATCCTGGCGGCCCCTGCTATGGCCGAAAAGGTCATTCGCCGCGTGGCGCCGGCGCGTCTGGCCGACAAGATGGTGACGATGGTGGAGGGGATTCGTCAGGGTCTCGTGGCGTTGCGCACGCCCGGACGACTGCTGCTGGTGGCGCTTTGGTCGCTCATGCTCTGGCTGGTGAATGCGATGGCCTTCTACGTCGGGTTTGCCGCGTTCGACATCCGGGTCAGCTATGTCGGAGCCCTGTTGCTACAGGGACTGCTGGTGCTGGGAATTGCCATTCCATCCACGCCCGGCTTCTTCGGACCTTTCGAGGCGGTCATCGTCGCCGTTCTGGCCTTGTACGGCGTGCCAAATGATGTCGCGTTCTCCTATGCCATAGCCTATCACATCACCTCATTCCTTCCGATCACCCTCCTGGGACTGTGGTCGTTGACTCGAGTGCCCGGAGGCTTTCAAGGAATTCGGCAAGCGTCTGGATGACCACCACGGTAACGCTGGCGGCTCGGGCCAAGATCAACCTGTTTCTGCGGGTGCTTTCCCGAAACGACGATGGGTTTCATGGGATAGAGACGCTGCTGTGCCTGATCGACCTCGCTGATACCCTCACTGCCGAGCGCCGGGAAGGGCGAGGGGCCACCATCGAGGTAGCAGGCGCCGACACTGGCCCCCCAGAGCAGAACCTGGCGGTGCGCGCCGCAGAGCGGGTGCTCGAGGCCACCGGCAATCGGTTCGCGGTGCACTTGAAACTGGTAAAGCGGATTCCCATTCGTGCCGGCCTCGGCGGCGGCTCGAGTGACGCGGCAGCGGCGCTGCATCTGGTGAACCACCTGGCGGGTAACGCGGTGCCTCGGCATGAGCTGCTTCAATTCGCTGCACAGGTGGGGAGCGACGTCCCCTTCTTCTTCACCGGCGCGCCCCTCGCTCTGGCCTGGGGCCGAGGGCAGCGAATGATCCGCTTGCCCCCGCTTCCGCCGTCACCCGCACTGTTAGTGACCCCGCCGGTCCCGATCCCGACTCCTGAGGCATACGCCTGGATCGATGCCGCGGGTGCCACGTCTGGCCGGCGCGGGGCCCTGGCCCTGGATCTCGATGCGGTCTCGCGCTGGGGAGACATTGGCCGGATGGCGGGGAATGATTTCGAGTCACCGGTGTTCAGCCGCCATGGAACTATCCGAGCTGCCTTCGAGGCGCTGGTCTCGACCCGACCGTTGGTCTGTCGGATGAGCGGCTCGGGATCGACCCTCTTCGCGATTTATCGGTCGAGCGGAGATCGGGAGGATGCGGCCATGATGCTGGGGCGGAAACACGGCCTAGTCTCGAGGGCCGAGACGGCGGGGCAGCCCGCTCCGGGACTGACTAGTGAATCAGGATGATTGCTGAGGTGGATGGGACGCCTGCGTCATCCAGCAAGGTCAGGAGATACGGACCGGGCGGCGCCATCGCGCCGTTGACGGGGGCCTGGACCGACAGACCCTCTGCGACACGGCGAAACGAGAGCTCCACAAAACGCTGACTCTGGTCGAACGCGTGGGTGACCGATCCCAGGCGCACCAGGGTCACTCGCACCACCTTCAGGACATCAGGGGAGTTCACCAGGAAGGTTTCTCCCAATCCGGCCTCACCCGGCGCCGCTTGCAGCAGTGGCCGAGGCCCCCAAAACAGATACGGTGGCGAAAAGATTTCTGCGTTCAGCTCCCGCGGTAACCCAGGTCCGTCGCCACTGCCGGCATGCAGCACCCGTCCGTCAGGGAGGAGAAGGGTGGTAGAGTGGTACACTCGAGTCGTCCGATTCGAGGCGAGCACCCGCCACTGTTCGGTAACCGGACTCCAGAGCTCCGCCGCGTGCACCGCCCCGGCGGGGTCGCTGAAGCCGGGGGCACTGGTTCCCCCAGTCGCCAGAACCTGACCATCGGGTAGAAGCGTCGCGTTGAACTGCCGCCGCGGGTATTTCATGCTCTCGGTATAACGCCAGCCCGGTTGTGCCTGGTTGAGGTCGATCAGCTCAGCGGTGTTGGTCGGGGCTCCGTCCGGTGGATCGCTTCCACCAAGAATCATCACCTTTCCCGGTTGGTACATCACGGCCGAGCCGTAGTCTCTTCGCCCGTAATTACTGCTTGGCCCTGACGTCCACCGGCCACTACCGGCTGGATTCAGAAACGCCGACTGCTGCAGCTCGCCCGCGTAGAACAGGACGCCGTTGGGAGCAACGAAAGTGCGGGGATAGTACGGGAGCGCCCGGGCAGCTCCGGCCAGTTGACGCCAGGATCCGCCGGACCAGATCTCGGGAATTTCCACTTGCTCGGCAGACTGGTCGGTACCCGCCAGAGTGATCACCTGTCCGTCGGCCAGCGCCGTCGTGGTCGGGTACCATCGCGCGAAGCTCATGGCGGAGACAGGAAGCCAGCTTTGTGATCCAGGATCGAAAAAGTTCGCGTCTCGAAGTCCGCGGCGATCGTTGAGATGTCCGCCGCTTACCAGCAGACGTCCGTCGGCCAGGAAGGTGTGGCCACTGCAGAAAACCATGGTGGCGCTGGGGACTTCGATGAAGCTCTCATCCGCAGGATTGTAGAGTTGGGGAGCTCCGATGCGCCCCCAGGAGAGTACCCGGCCGGAAGGCAGCAGGTGCAGATGAACGGCGACCACCGGCCAGGGAAACGGCGGAGACCATTCCCCGGATTCGGACTGCGGCTGCTGCAGAGCCGGCGAGGGACATGCCGTAGCGCCATTCTCCACCGGCTCAGTGGATCCGTCCGAGCTGGAGATCTGGAGTGGGCCGCGGCTCACGGCGGTGAGTCGAGTGAGGCTTGGCGCCGTGCTCGTTCCGGCGGGAAGGAAAAAGTCCCCGGTCTCTGCGGTTCCGAGCACCGCATAGTGCACCAGCTTGTCCGCAGAGTCCGGGTTGCGGAGCTCGAACCGGTTGCCACAGAGGTAAGCAACCGTGATCTGATCCAGTCCGCCCTCGGGCCGGCTGGGTTTGACGCTATCCTGACATCCCGCTGTGAGTCCGCCCAGCAACATCACGGCCAACCTGCGCCTCACCTGCCACCTCGTCCCGGTGGACCGCCGCCGAGCTTCAGGGATTGGAACTGGTGGCGTCCACCAGCTCGCGGACCTTTCGGGCCAGAGTTTCAGGCTCCAGAGGCTTCTGGAGAAACTCGCTTCCCTCCTGCAGCAATCCGCGGCGCACCACATCCAGTCCGGTATACCCGGAGGTGAACAGCACCGGAATCTCGGGCCAGCGCTGGGCGACGACATCGGCCATTTCCCGGCCACCCATGTCGGGCATCACCACGTCGGCTACAATCAGATTGATCTTTCCCTCTTCCCGCTCCAGCAATCTGATGGCCTCATTTCCATCGGCGGCTTCCAGGACGCCATATCCGCAGCCCTTGAGCGTGCGAGCCACAATGTTCCGTACCATGGCCTCGTCTTCGGCGACCAGGACGACCTCTTCCGGCCTGCCCTGAGGCGCCGGCTGCTTGGGGTCGTCGGGAGAAATCCCGGCCTGGATGACGGGAAAGTACAGCTTGAAGGTGGTGCCCAGGCCGGGTTCACTATACGCCCAGATGAAGCCGCCGCTCTGCTTCACGATGCCATACACCGTCGAGAGACCGAGCCCGGTACCCTGCCCCACGGCCTTGGTCGTAAAAAAGGGCTCGAAGATGCGGGACAGCGTCGCCCGATCCATTCCGTGCCCGGTATCGGTAACCACCAGCGCCGCGTACTCGCCCGGGTCGAGGGTTTCCACCGGTTTGGCCGCGACATAGGCGGGATCGAGCGCGACGTTCATGGTCTCGATGGTAAGACGGCCTCCCTCGTCCATGGCGTCACGGGCGTTGAGCGTCAGATTGACCAGCACCTGCTCCAGTTGTCCCGGATCGGCCCGGATCAATCCCAGCGCCGGTGCGAGATGCATTCGCACCGCGCGGGTTTCGCCCAGGGCGCGGTTCAGGATCGGCTCCAGCTCCCGGACGGTGGCGTTCAGGTCCAGGATCTGGGGTTGGAGCATCTGGCGGCGGCTGAAGGCCAGGAGCTGCTGGGTAATGCCTGCCGTACGCTTGGCCGCACGCCAGATCTGATCTACATCCTGACGAACCTGCTCCGGGAGATCGGTTCGCTGGAGCACGTAGTCGGCACAGCCCAGCACTACCGACATCATGTTGTTGGCCTCGTGGGCAATGCCGCCGGCCAGCTGCCCTACGGAGTCCATCCGTTGCGCCTGCCGTAGCCGCTCTTCCATCAGTCGCCGGTCGGTGACGTCGAGACACACACCAGTCATGTAGAGCGGCGCGCCAGTGCTGTTGCGCATCAGCCGGCCGGTGCCGCTGAGCCACCGAATCTTTCCGTTGGGCAGAACGACCCGAAATTCGGAGCTGAGCGAGCCGCTCTCGTCCAGGGTGCGTTGGATGTCCCGCTGCACCGAGTCGCGATCTTCCTCAGCCACTCGCTCGAGAACCTGGTCGAATCGGGTTACTTGCTGGTTCAGGGCGACCCCGAATAGCTGGTTCATCCCCTCGTCCCAGCTTACCGCTCCAGTTTCCAAATTCCATTGCCAGGTACCCATTCGAGCCGAACGAAGGGCCAGCTCCAGCCGTTCCTGGCTCTGGGCCAGGGCCTGCTGCGCCTGCCGCCGCTCGGTGACATCACGCTTGATACTGGAGGCGCCTATTACTTCGCCCTGCGCATTGCGGATGGGGGAGACGCTGACGGCGACATAGATCCGCTCACCATCCTTCCGAATACGCTCCGCTTCCGCAAAACCCACACGCTCGCCTTGACGGATGCAGTGGAGCAGATCGCGTTCCTCGTGATGCAGCTGGTCCGGGATCAGCTTGAAGATGGACTCACCGACCATTTCCTCCGCACCATATCCGAACATCTGTTCGGCGGCCGCATTCCAGCTGGTCACCACGCCATCGACCGTTTTGCCGATGATGGCATCGGCGGAAGACGCAACGATGGCGGCAAGCCGCTGGGTGGCCTGCTCCGCCTCGCGCTGCCGGCTGACGTCGCGGGTAAAGCAGCGGGTATGCACGAACTCACCACCCTGGAAGTAGCCGCTGGAATCGATCAGAACATCCACGATCGATCCGTTCTTTGCCCGCAGCTGGGCCGGGTAATCCTGCAGCACCTCCCCCCGGGTGAGTCGAGCCAGGATGTCGTCGATCACCGGCCGGCTCACATGGAAATGCACGATATTTCGCCCCAGGTATTCATCCCGCCCATAACCCAGCAGGTCCAGCTCCGCCTGGTTGACCCGCAGGATCGTGCCGTCCGGTCCCACCCAGTGGATCGGAATGGCGGCGTTCTCGATGAAGTCCTCCAGCTCCTGCTCCCGCTTTCGTAGCGCCTCCTCAGCCCGTTTCTGATCCTCGATATCGATACCGGTCATGAGCCAGCCATCGAGTCCGGAGGAGGAGAAAAGCGGTGCGACTCGAGTGAGCAGCCAGCAGAACGCTCCATCGGCTCGGCGATAGCGAAGGTCGATCTCGAAGGGCTGCTCTTGGCCTTTGGCCTCGCTCCAGCGGGTAAGGAACGGCTCCGCATCCTCGGGGTGGGTAAAGGCTTCCCACCCGAGCGCGTTGAGCTGGTCGAGCGAAGAGCCGGTGTAATCCTCCCACCGGGGATTGACGTAGGTGAATGTCCCGCGGTGGTCGGCAACCCAGACCAGCCCGGGTACGGCCGCTCCCAGCATCCGGTAGAGCGCCGGCTGATCGGCATCCGAAGGACGGCGGCCCCGGCTGCGACCGGCGTAGGTGATGTCGCTCATGCGAGTCGGCAAGACAGGTGCGAGATCAGCATCTCCGGAATTTGAAGGGCAGTTTTTCATCCATGCAAGGTCAGGATACCTTTCAGGGCTAATTGGCCCTTCGTCCAATGGCAGGACAGCGGACTTTGGATCCGTTAATGGTGGTTCGAATCCACCAGGGCCAACTGCTCCCGTCACTTGGCGCGACGATAGGCCTCGATTGTTGCTTCGGCGGCCGTCCGCCAATCGAACTGACGGGCCCGGCGGAACCCCAGCTCACGCAGCCGGCGCCGCTCTTCCGGAATGGTGGCCCGCTCCAGGCCGGCTTCAATGTCCCCCACATCGAATGGGTCCACCAGCATAGCCGCTCCGCCCGCCACCTCCGGCGCTGCGCCCGTGCGGGAGGTCACCACCGGCGCGCCGCAGGCCATGGCTTCGATAATTGGCAGGCCGAATCCCTCGTAGATTCCGGGATAGAGAAAAGCGGCGGCTCCGGCGTACAAACCCGGGAGGCTGGCCTTATCGACGTACCCCAGGAGTGACACGCCTTCGGGGAGCCCAGCCCCATCCCGGGTGAACTCCGGGTCCAACGACATTCCGGTGATCAACAGACGGTGACGTGACCGATGACCGCCCCGCTCACGCCAGCGAGTAAAGGCGGCGATCAGGCGGCGGGTGTTCTTCCGGGGAGAGACTCCGCCGACGGCGAGGACGTAAGGCGCGGCGTCATCCAGTGCAGCCGGCAACTCCTGAGCCCGGGCAAACACGGGATCGAGCCCGTGATGCACCACGTCGATCCTCGACGCCGCCACGCTCGCACGGCGCACCAGATCGTCTGCAGTGTATTGCGACACCGCAATGAAGCGGTTGGCTCGGCGCCGAGCCCAGGGAAAGAGAGCACCGTACATCATCCGCAAGCGTCGATCGTAGAGCTCCGGATGCACTTGCCAGCCGAGGTCGTGCACCGTCACAACGCATCGGTCTCGGGAACGCAAGGCGTAGGGGAGAAAGCCGTCCATGCCATGAAACAGCAGATCCTCCGGACCAGCCACGGCTCGCAACGAGTACCACTGATCGAACCACAGCTTCCACAAGGTGGCCCGGATTCCACTCAGCTCCGGTCGCCTGATCGGCACCACTTCGCGAAGTCGGGCAAATCCGAGATCGAGCGGCGCCCATGACAGGGCCGTAATAGAGACCTGCCCGGTCAGCGACAGCGCCTCCAATAGCTGCTCCATATACACCTCGATCCCGGTGTGCGGCCCTACGAGATGTCGGGCGTTGACCACCAGATCGAGAGTGCCGGAGGGGACCGAAGCGGCTGTGGCGACAGAGGAGGTCATTGAGCGAAGACCTACCGGGTGGACGCGGAGGCGCGCTCGGGCCTCTTCCTCGCGTGGGTGGGCTTGTTATCGCCCTGGATCCGCTCGAGAACGTTGAGGGTTTCCCGGGCGCAACGCGACCACTGAAAGGCCTGGCTTCGCTTCCGCCCTGCAGCAACCAGTTCCTGCCGTCTCGCCGGATCGTCCAGTACCACCCGTATCGCTGCTGCGATGCTTTCGGTCGACTCCGGATCGACCAGCATGGCGGCTCCCTCGGCGAGCTCCTTGGTTCCGTAACAGTTGCTGGTAACCACCGGGCATCCCGCCGCCATGGCCTCGAGCACGGGCAATCCGCACGACTCGAACAGCGACGGCAGCAGGAGCGCATCCGCCAGCGAGTAGAACCCGGCGAGGTCTTCCTGCTCTACCCAGCCCGGCCACCGAACCCACTCGGCAATTCCCAGTGCCTCGGGCTCCTTCAGCTCCAGGTCTGAGAGGAAGCGGTTTTCTCCCCCAGCCACCACGAGAGGAATTCCTCGCTCAGGACCAATCTGGGCGTAGGCCCGGATCAGCCGGGTAAAGTTCTTGGGCGGATAGATGGCACCGGCGTAGAGCAGGAATCGGGGGGGAAGCGAGTACTTCTCCCGAATGCGCTGCAGGCGCGCCGGATCAGGAGACTGCCGGAAAATATCGTCCACGCCGGAGTACACGGTGAAGACACGGTCCGGTCCTACTGGCAGGAACTCCATGACATGCTGCCGGGTGATCTCCGAGACGGCGATGATCGCCGCGGCCCTGGCCGCGTAGCGGGGTACCAGGAACTGATGGCTGAGCCGGTCGATTCGCCGGGACGCCCAGGGCATCACGTACCAGTCGAGCCCGTGGCAGACCCACACGGCGGGACATCCAGCGACGAGAGGAATGGAATATTTCGGGTTGTACAGCAGCTCGATCCCGTGCCGGCGGACCGCCTGAGGAACTGCGATCTGATCCCAGGTAAGGACTGATCGGGCGGAGAGGGCTACCTCTTCAACCCCAGGCTCACCCCGATAGGTGCCGATCAGCCCGGGATTGCGATAGAGAAAGACGAACTCATGGCCGGTCCCGAGATCCAGGAGGGCACGCAGCAACCGTTGCGTGTAGACCTTGACCCCCCCGCCGTGCTGATCGTAATGGCGCAGCATGACCCCAATGCGCACCGACATCGCTCCCGTTGAAGTTGAGCAGAGTAAGCTACACCGCCGCTTACTCGCACGCCGGAGCCGAATCCAGCTCGATCGGAATCATTCGGGGATCGGTATCGTCGAGAAATCCGGTGCTGTCTGGGGTCGAACTGTCCACCTGCGCGGTATCGATGAAGGCTCGCATCCGATGATCGATGCAGCGGAGCACCAGACGAGAAGGTTCATCGGTCGGTAAACCCGTGATCTCCCTCGCGGCGGGCAGCTGGACTGAGGTGGTGAGCACATCTCCAGCGGCAGTGGTGTCCTCCCCTACCGTCCATTCGGCCGGAATCAGCTCCTCCGAGGTTGCAGGCTGGTCTACCCGGCGAGGGGAACAGCCGGCCAGCAGAAAGCAGGCAAGGAGCGCGACGCAACGCACAGAACCTCCAGTGCACGGTTGAGCAAAGAAGAACAGCCGCGGCCGGCCAATCTCCTGGCCTGCCGTGGCTGTTCGGTCGATAGTGCTGCGAACTAGTTACCGGTCGGGAGCGCGGTCAGCGTCATGTGAAGATCGTTGAAATCGCTGTCCCCGCCATCCTCATAGGTCAGGGTCCAGACCGGGTACTCTCCGGAGACCTTCAGCCGGGGCGCATTGGCCAGCATCGGCGCGACCACCTCGGCACCGATCTCGGTACCGGCCGCAAACGGACCGGAGAAGACAATCTGCTTGCCGGCGGACTCGTAACAGCCATCGTCGGTCAGCGTGCCACCGACCGGAGCAGTGGTCCGGAAGATGTTGCCATGGGCCTCACAGCTCGAGCTGTCCAGGACCACCTTGAAGCCGGCTTCCTGCTCCAGCTTCAGAGTACACGCCACGAAACCACCAGGCGCCGAGCCGTCCACGCAGGAGAGCGAGGTGACGATCGGGGCTTTGGGATTCACATTCTTGGTGACCGTACTGGTCACGCCCTGATCGTCGGTAACCGTGAGGGACACCGGATACGACCCCGCAGTGGAATAGACATAGAACGGATTCTTCTCAGCCGAGCCGGCCGTGCCAAAGCTCCAGTTCCAGGAGACGATGCTGCCATCGGTGTCCGAGCTGGCATCTTGGAAGTCACACCGTA
>DASUVR010000269.1:0-4831 GCA_036378855.1 Gemmatimonadales bacterium
CAACTGGTCCAGGTGCTGCTGAACCTGGTGATCAATGCCCGTGACGCCATGCCCGAGGGCGGAACCATCGATGTGCGCACCGCCACGCACGAGGTGAGATCAGGCCGGGTCCTCGACCGGTTGAACACTCGGGTGGAAGCAGGCGCCTATGCCGAGCTCTCGGTCAGCGATACCGGCAGTGGAATTTCACCCGAGCATCTACCGCACATCTTCGAGCCGTTTTACACCACCAAGGAAGTAGGGATGGGGACCGGTCTGGGGCTGGCCACGGTCGAGGGGATCGTCGCCCAAAGCGGAGGCTACATCCAGGTTGACAGCGAGCTGGGACGAGGCACCAGGATAAAAATTTTGCTGCCGTTCGCGCCCGAGCCCACCATGAAACCGCGCTTGGGCCCTGCCGGACGGGGCAAGGGCAGGTCTCGCGGCCGGGTGCTGGTGGTGGAAGACGAGGACCCGGTGCGGGCCGTGGTGCTGCGGACCTTGCAGGAAGCCGGTTACGACGTGCTCGGCGCCTCGAACGGCCGGGAGGCGCTGAAGGAGCTGGAAGAGATCGGAGGAGCGGTAAATGTCGTGCTGAGCGACGTCGTCATGCCGGGCATGAGCGGACGTCAACTGGCCGCGGAGCTGAGCCGCCGGTATCACCAGATCCCGATAGTATGGATGTCGGGACACAGCCGGGAAGCGGAATTGCAGAAGGGCCATGTCACTACCGACGAGCCGTTTCTGCACAAGCCGGTACCTGCCGAGCTCTTGCTGGACACACTAGCCAAAGCCATGAAGCGTCTCACCGAGGCCAGGAGCTGACCGGCAAAGGAGAGTGGGCCGGTGAACCGAGCGGCCGAAGTCGTACGGAGGGGCACATTCCTGTTATGTGGAGCTGGACTCCCCAGTCACGCACTGGCGCAAAAGCCTGAGGTCTCGGCGGTACAGGTCCAGATGCGGCATGTCGATTTTCATGTCGACTCGAGCATCGTCCTCAGAATCCAATCCCTCCGCGGTGAGCTCCAGCCAACCTCCCCAGAGCATTCCCCGTACTTCGATGACAAGAGCTCGTTCGTGCTCTCCATCGACTCGGCCCGGATCGGGATAACGCCTGCGTCGCTGGCCGACCTGCTCAACCGCTACACCTTCGCCTATCCAGGATCACCCCTCAAGCGGCTCCGGATCAGCGTCGAGAAGGGGCAGATCCGGCAGCAAGGCACCATGAAGGGGATCTCGTTCAACATCCTGGCTGACCTGACCCTGACCCCAACCGGTGAGCTCCGCCTCCATCCCAGCTCGGTCAAGGCAGCGGGAATCGGGGTGGGCGGACTGATGAAGTTCTTTGGCTTGCATCTGGAGAAGCTGGTCAAGCTGGAGGGGGCGCGAGGCGTCCGCATCGAGAAGGACGATTTCTACCTGGATCCTCCCCGGCTGTTGCCTCCGCCGCTGGTCAAAGGCCGGGTCGGCGGAGTGGAAGTCACCGATACCGCTCTGCTGCTGACCTTCCAGCCGGTCGACAGCAGTAAGGTCAAGCCGCTGACGGTCCCCGACCCCAAGGCCGCAAACTACATGTTCTACCGCGGCGGCGTTTTGCGTTTCGGCAAGCTCACCATGCACGACGCCGACCTCATGATTGTAGATGCCAATCCGCAGGATCCGTTCGACTTCTACCTCGACCATTACAACGCCCAGCTGGTTGCCGGGTACGAGAAGAACACGCCCGATCACGGGCTGATCGTCGTCATGCAGGATTACAACAGGACGCCGCCACTCCCCGGAGAAACCCGTCACCGGAAGCATCAGCCGGCGTCGGTGTCTACCCTCCCCCGCTCTCGCCGGCGCGATCTCCAGATTTGAGCCAGACCCCGAGCGCCGAGGAACAGCAGGAGCCCAACCGCTGTTTGAGCCATCCCGATCGCCAGCCAGTCCAGGGGTATGTGTCCAGGAGACCAGAACGACACCGCGAGACGGCCCAGCAGCTCGGCCAGTCCATGCGCCAGCAGAACCACGCCCACGATAGAGAAGGCCGCCGCCTGGAGCCCTGCGACCGAATCGCCGGCATCGGGCCCCGGCATCGGCACCAGCCATGCGGCCAGAGCGCGGCGGAAGCGAAGCAGCCCGACTCCACAGATTACCACCAGCGCGAAATGGATCACCCCCACCCAGTGCAGCACCCCATCCGGCCCCACCGGCCACAGGGCGAGGCTGAGGCCGAAGTCGGGAATGCGGCTGACCATCAGCCAGATGCCGGCTACGCCGAAGGCGACTTCAGCCGCGGAGCGGGGGTTCATCGAATCTGAGACCCAGGTAATCTTGTTTTCATGTGAAGCTGTGGTTGAGCCTGGAAATGGAGGTCCACCCGTGTCTGAACCCAAACCTTACCGCGCATCAGTGGCGCCCGCGGTTCTTGTCCTGCTGATGCTCGTGGGAGCATGCAACCGAAGGGATCGCTCCGCTACCGCCACCGGTACGGCCGAGAGCCCTTCGATTAGAACCGACACGACGTCAGCGGCTCTGCACGACTCGATCCCGGCCGCCGCTCCGGACAGCGGCTTGTCTGACGCCAACATCATGGCTCTGCTGGACGAGGCCAACAAAGCGGACAGCGCGGCCGGAGCGTACGCCGCGCCGAAGGCGACCACGGCGGAGGTCAAGGCGTTTGCCCGGCTGATGATGAGCGAGCATCACGCGCTCCGGGTGCAGGGCCAGAGGTTGGCCCAGCGGCTCAAACTGACCCCGGAGGCGCCCACGCCCGACCCGGTCACGACGCTGGCGCTGAGCGAGATGGCGGCGCTGCAGGGAGCCACCAAAATGTCGGGGTTCGACAGCACCTATATCGGACAGGAGATTATCGCGCATCAGGCGGTGCTCGACCTGGCCGGCAAGGCGCACGGCGCGGCGCAGAGCCCGGCGCTGAAGAAGCTGATTGAGCAGGCCAGGCCGGTGATCCAGAAGCATCTGAAGCAGGCCGAGCAGATTCATACCAAATTCACCAAACCAGCGGCCTAGCATCCCGAAGCACAACGGCGCGTGAAGGCAGCGATTCAGCCTTGACGCGCCGTACCTCTTGCGCCGTAATCGTGATGCAATTGGCGCCGAGTCGCCCTGGCTACATGGGATTCACATATGGTCCCATAATGGCGAGTAACCGCTTGACTGTATCCACCAGGGTCTCTGGGGTAAAAGGCTTTTGCAGGATGGGTCCCGGAAGCTCGGCCGGTTCTAGTGGGTTTCCCGAAATGAAGAGCACCGGCACGTGAAGCGCAGCCATGAAGTGGGATGCCAGCTGTATTCCATTCATCCCGGGCATTGCGATGTCGGTAATGAGCAGCTGGATCTGAGGCCCCACCGCCAGAACGTCCATTGCTTCGGCCCCGTCCGTCGCCTGGAGGACCATGTAGCCCGCTTCGTCCAGCGCCCGCGCCATGATTTGCCGAAGTTGCTCGTTGTCATCGACGAGGAGAATCGGCTTGGGCGAGGATTGTTCCCCGTATTGCCTGAACTCGGTCAAATGACCCCCGGGCTTGCGGGCGGCACGTGCGATATGTCGGTTGATTAGAGTGAGCTTACCTCCAAGAACGCGAGGTGGTAAGGGGAGGTTGGGGCCCGGGCCCTCAAAGGGCAAAGGTTGCCCCTCGATCCATTGTCCGGGATATTTCGGGATCAGTATTTCCGTCTCTCGGGGGCGTAGCTCAGTTGGTAGAGCAAGGGACTTTTAATCCCTAGGTCGTGGGTTCGAGTCCCACCGCCCTCACTCTAATAAATCAGCACAAATCAGCTGCTTACGGATACTCGACCAGTTTTCAGCGTGGTGGTCCGGTCGCGTGAAATGTGTGCCTCTTGTGTGACAACCTGCCTGACTTCCATCCGCCAACCCGTCTGCGATCCTGATCCGTCTTCCACTGGGTCCTCTCTCACCATAGGCACTGCCCTACCCCTCGACATACGCTTTTCTGACTGAAATCGGACATTGAGGAATGCTCAATCGGTCACGGGAACCGCACCTTCATGTCCGCGAGGGCCGGGATCCTCAACGACACGGAGCTCAAGGGTAGTGCCACGATTTTCCAAGTCTGCTTTCAGCTTTGTGTAACCCCGACGTTCACGCAGGTGGAGGACAACCAGGGTAGCGGAGGAAGACAGAGTCCCGCCACTGGGCTACGCCCTCGACGCGTTTCGGTTGCGTTGCCGCGGTCGGATAAAATGTGAGACACGGTCGTTGTAACCCAAGGCCAACGATTAGCGCGCCAATCCAAGGACCTGGTGTCATGAGGCAGTGGTTTCGGTAGAGGGAGACACGCAGAAGACGCGACGTCTTTAGATCGTAGGGTCTGCCAACCTCGGGCCGGGCTGGGGGACTTCAGCGTTCATTTCGCGGCTGGGAAAATACTGCTCCAGTCGTCCTTCATGCTCACCACGGTCCAGCCCCTGGCAATGGCCTCGTCCCATCCCTTGCTGAACTGTTGCAGTCGGTCGGCTCGGTCGTAGGCGTACTCCCGCTGAGAGTCGTCGTGATGGACGAAGAGAGCGAACCGCGGTCCGGTGCCAGCCATGGTCCATTCCAGCATCTGGAGATCGCCGTCGGAGTTGCCGAACGCCGCGATGGGGCGACGGCCGATCCGGCTCTGGATGCCCACCGGCTTGCCCTCCTTGTCGTCGACGAGGTCTATGGCCGGCAGCTTCACCAGGACCGGCTTCCCGTCGCGGGTATCGAGCTTCAGCTTGCCGCTGCTGCCGACGACTTGTTCCGGGGGGATCCCGTAGACCCGCTCCGTCCACGGCCGCATGAACTCGACTCCCCCGCCGGACACGATGAAGGTCTTGAATCCGTTGGCCCGCAGGTAGGCCA
>DASUVR010000270.1:0-4260 GCA_036378855.1 Gemmatimonadales bacterium
ACCGGTTCGCGAGGTCATGGAGTCCCCCTTTCCCGAGGTGGACGCCTCGTTCGCCACCGATCGACTGGGGGCAATGCTCACCCGGGAGAGTCCGGCTGCGCTGGTCCGCAAAGATGGGGAGCTCATCGGCATTGTCAGCCGTTATGACGTCCTCCAACAGCTGATCGGAACCAGGTAAGACGGCGTGGCGCTTTCCTGGGAATTGAGATGCGCGTAACGGTACTGACGGGTGGTACTTCCGCGGAACGGGACGTGGCGATCGCCTCGGCCGTTCAAGTGGTAGCCGCTCTGCGTTCCCGCGGACATGAAGTGGCCGTGGTGGACACGGCCCGAGGGTACATACCCGAAGCCGACGAGGCCACCCTGCTTAGCGGCCTGGTGGGAACGGAGCCACCTTCAATTGCCCAGCTGCAGGCCCTGGAGCGGGGTCTGCTCCTGTCCGGGCTGGCAAATCTCGCTGTGGTGCGCGACGCCGACGTGCTGTTCCTTGCACTGCATGGTGGCCGGGGCGAGGATGGTACCATTCAGACGCTACTGGAGATGGTGGGCGTGCCGTATACCGGAAGCGGCCGGTTGGGCAGCGCCATGGCAATGGACAAGGACATCTCCAAACGGCTCTTTCAGGGCGCCGGGGTCCCGACCGCACGGTGGGTGATGGCGCCCGTAGCGAAGGCTCGAGTCGAGCGCGAGTTTGGATGGCCGGTCGTGGTCAAGCCGTCCAAGCAGGGGTCGACCGTAGGTCTTACAGTGGTCAAGACGGCCGGGGAATTCGAACCGGCCGTGGCATTGGCCCGGAAATACGACGACGAGGTGATGATCGAGGAGTTCGTACCAGGTCGCGAGCTCACGGTGGGCGTTCTGGCGGGCCGGGCGCTTCCGGTCGGTGAGATCATCCCGCGGCACGAGATTTTCGACTACGAGTGCAAGTATACCCCCGGGATGTCTCAGGAGATCTTTCCGGCCGACCTCCCGGCCGAGATCGCCAGGGAGTGCGGCCGGCTCAGCCTCCTCGCCCACGAGGCGCTCAAGCTGGGAGGCTATTCCCGGGTCGATTTTCGCTTGACACCGAGCGGTGAACTCTTCTGTTTAGAGGTGAACACATTGCCCGGCATGACGGCCACCAGCCTCCTCCCTCAGGCGGCCCGGGCATCTGGTATGGACTTCCCCGAGCTTTGCGAACAAATCTGTCGAGGCGCTCGGCGCGGCCGAGCAGAGGAGCTCTCGTAGCCTCCCGGGTCAAGCTGTAAAGGCTTTCGTCTGATGAAATCATCTCCCTCGTATCGGATAACTCCCTGGGTCGGTCGGATCATCATCGCCAACGCGGTGGTGCTGCTGATGCTCATGACCCTGTTCACCTCCCGGGACGCCTTTCGCTTTCTCCAGTTCTCTCCCCAGACGGCATTCAGTCGACCCTGGACGTTCGTCTCCTATATGTTCGTCCATGCCGGCCTGCTTCACCTCCTGGCCAACATGCTGATGCTGTTCGTATTCGGTACGGCAGTTGAGAGCCGGATGGGCAGCCGCAACTTTCTGACGTACTACCTGTTCTGCGGCATCGGGGCGGCTGTTTTCTCGCTCCTGCTTGCCGGTATCCTGGCCGTTGGGCCCTTTGTGGGGGCTTCGGGCGCGGTGCTTGGAGTTGCGGTGGCCTTTGCCATGTTCTGGCCTGATGCCGAATTGATCGTCTTCCCCCTGCCGGTCCCGATCAAGGCGCGCACGCTGGTGATCGGACTGGTAGTTTTGGATGTGATCGGGTCTCAGCTCTGGGCCAACGACGGTATTGCCCACATCGCCCACGTGGGCGGGGCGTTGTTCGGATACCTCTTCTTCCGAGTCCAGTCGCTTTCCCGTCGGGCTTCCGCTCAGCCGCCCCGGGCCGTCGAGCGGGTGGTCATGGTGCAGTCGGGATCGTCAGAGCCGGAGCAGCGGACGCCGATCACACCCATGCGGACCCGTCGCCGGGTCGATGCCGACCCGGTTGCCGCCGAGGTTGACCGGGTGCTCGACAAGATCAGCGAGAAAGGGATCTCCAGTCTCACCGCGGCAGAGCGCCGGTTCCTGGACGAAGTGGCCAAGCAGAAGAAAACTCGCCCTCTGGATTAACTCGACCTCTCTTGCATCTCAGCGCGGGACTTCGTATCGTCTCGCGTGCTGATCAATCTCCTGCCCGACTTCTTCGCGGTGCTCGAGGCACCCGACCGGGAGGCGGCGTATCGGCAGTATCGCGACAACCATCGTCCCATCCTCGACGCCTACTGGCGAAATTACGTTCTCGATCCCGATACTCCCCACGCCGGCACCATCGTCTCCGCCGCGTTAAAGGCCAACCGCAGCGATCTGTACGGACTGGCTGGCACCACCGACCTCGTCCTGCTCGGCGAAGAGGCTATCGCGCGAGCCGAGGAAGTGCTCCGCGTCGACCGGCCCACCGATACCTATCTCATGGTTGGATTGGGAGGCGCCAACGCGGGCGAGCTGGTCGTCGGTGGCCGGGGAGTGGCGTTCATTTGCCTGGAGCACTTCACTGGGCGGGTCAATCCGGAGACCTACGGAATGGGTCTGCCGCCCGACCTGATTCCGGTGTGGATCGCGCACGAGCTGGCGCACACGGTGCGCTACACCTCGCCCGCCAGCGCCAGCGACATGCGCCGGCTGGTGGCCGAAAGCGGCGGATACTACGACTACTGGAGCACCGGCAGCCGGGCAACGCTGCGCGAGCTGCTCATCAACGAAGGGCTGGCCGTCCATGTCGCCCAGGCGGTGGCGCCTGGATTCGATGCAGCCGATTATTTCGGCTATCCTCGCCGGCAGTACCACCGGCTCCGGGAGATGGAGTCCTTCCTGCGGCGGGCCATCGAGCCCGATCTGGACCGCAGTGGTCTCGGCCTCAGGCTGCGCTATCTCTCGGGTGGGATGAGCCCATCGGCTCGTCTGGTTGCGGGCCGGGTCATTCCGGAACGCGCAGGCTATTACCTGGGGTATCGCATGACCGAGGCGCTCGTCGCCCAACGCGGTCTGGCCGAGGCGGTCCGAGCTCCGATTCAGGACTTCCAGGCCGCGGAGGAGCTCGCGAAGGGAATCCAGACCGCTTGAGCGTCTTACTTACCTACACAAAAGCTCCCAAACACCCGGTCCAGCACCTCCTCGATATCCATTACCCCTAGCAACTCGTCCAGCGCGCCGGCGGCTTCTCGCACGTGGTGCGCGGCCAGCACGGCATCGCCACCTCGGCCTAGATGGGGTGTCGCGCCCGACAGAGCGGCCTGGGCCCGGCGGAGCGCCAGGCGGTGCCGTTCGCGGGTCAGTCCGGGCTCGAGATCGGCCAGGGCCATTCGCTCGGAGAACATTCGCTCGGCGGCAGAACGGCGGAGCAGACCCAGACCTTCACCACTCAGAACCGAGACCGCGAGCCCTTCTCCCGGATCGCTGGCCAGATCCGCCTTGGTGCGGACCAGCAGCACCGGCCGCTCTCTCGCGATCGCGGCTTCGTCCTCACCCAGCGGGCGACCCGCTTCCACGCAGAGCAGCACGAGATCGGCCGACGACACGTAGCGCTGACTGATCTCCACGCCCAGCCGATCCAGGCGATTCGGCGCCTCCCAAAGTCCCGCAGTATCGGCCAGCCTCACCGGCCAGCCGTGAAAATCGGTGTGCGCCTCGACGGCATCCCGGGTCGTTCCCGGCACCTCGGTGACGAGCGCCCGATCGGACCCCAGTAATGCATTGAAGAGTGAAGACTTCCCGGCATTGGGCCGGCCGGCAAAGACCAGCAACGCGCCTTCCCTGAGACGCTCCGCCGAAGGTGCGGTGGCGAGCAGATGCTGCATCTGGGTGCTGACAGCCTCGATCTCCGCCGCGATGCGCTCGGGTGAAACTGGCCCTTCATCTTCCTCGGGGAAGTCGATGTCGTAGCTCAGCAGCGCCTCGACCTGGATCAGGGCCTCGCGCAACTGAGCGAGTCGGCGCGACAGGCCACCCTCGAGCTGGCGAAGCGCGCTTATGGCCTGAGCCGGGGCGGTCGCGTCGATCAGGTCGCCCACCGCTTCGGCCTGAACCAGGTCGAGCTTGCCATTGAGGACCGCTCGGCGGGTGAACTCGCCCGGCGCGGCTGGTCGGGCTCCTACCGCGTATAGAGCAGACAGGAGCCGGGCAGGGACCTGCAGGCCGCCATGACAGGTGAGCTCTACCAGATCCTCTCCCGTGTAACTATGAGGACCCGGGAACGCCACGTAGATGCCGCGATCGATGAGCTCGCCGTCC
>DASUVR010000271.1:0-8732 GCA_036378855.1 Gemmatimonadales bacterium
CGAAAAGCCGCCACGCGGAAGAGGTGTCCACCGGTGGCGGCAGGTCAGGCAGTGAGGGGAACCGCTGCCGTATTTCGGGCTGCAGGCGTGCCACTTCAGCCAGCCACTCGGGTGGGGCACCGGCCAGCCCCGGAGTGCTGAGCGCATCGCGCAGGATCTCCATGACTGGCTCGTAGGGAATACCCGGTTTGGCATCGTAACCATGGCCCCGCAAGACACTGCCCGCATTGGCCACGGCCCAACGGAGAAACTCTTCGGCCAGTCGTGACTTGCCGACGCCGGCCTCTCCCTCGAGCAGAACGATCCTGCTCTGGCCGCGTTTGACCTCCTTCCAGGTTTCCTGCAGCGATGCCCACTCCTGCTCCCGCCCAATCAGGCGGGCCTCGAAGCTGGGCGCCCGGGCATACCACTCGTCGGTGATAGGACGAGCGTTGATGGGGGAGACGTCGGCCTCGACCCGGCGAATCAGGTTGAGCAGTCCCCGGCTGGGCTCGCAGCCGGTCTCCTGGAGCAGAGTCGCCCGGTACTGCTGGTACCGCCCGAGCGCGGCGCCACGGTCCCCCGCTAAATAGCGCGCCTCGATGGCCAGCCGCACCGCGTCATCGGAAAGCGGCTCACCCGCGAGCCAGCGGTCGGCGATGGCGATGGCATCGCGCCAGCGCCACTGGCCCATCGCTTCCCGGGTCAGCGTGCTCAGGGCTTCCTGATATTGATGCATGAGCCCGCGCCGAGTCTCGGCGACCCACTCTTCGAATCGGGGCGAGTGACGGATCGAGAAACCCGCGAGAAAGCGCGGAATCTCTGTGGTGAGCGCGAGAGTCGGCTCCTGGGCCACACGGCGGCGAAACTCGCACACCTCGCAATCGAGGGGGCCTTCGAGGCCTACACTTGGGCGAGTAATGCGGAGCACCTCGCCGATCCGGCCCCGGAGGTGTTTCAGTGCCTGCCGGAGGGACGCCCGCGCCTCGTCATCGGAAGACTCCCCCCAGAGGAGTCCCGCCAATTCCTCGCGGGTGTGAAGTCCGGGTTCAAGGGCGAGATAGGTGAGAAGGCCGAGGGCCTTGGCGCTGGGCTGCGGCACCATTCGGCCCGTATCGGCGCGGGCGAGAACCGGTGGACCGAGCAGAGTCAGGCAGACGTCTGCCACAGTAATGGTCCTGTGAGGGATGTTACAAGCTGGAGAGGAAAACCGGGACAGGCAAGAGGGTTTTCACGATCCGTTCACGATAGGCAATCAGATTGTCCTCGGATTTCGACACCGTACCCAAGGAGGTTACCAATGTCAGACCGAGACACTTTCCGAATCAGCCTTACCCCGGAGCAGAAGGAACAGGTACGTAAGGCTACAGGAAAAGAGGCGGACACCATCGAGTTGAGCGTCGAAGAGCTGGAAGAGCGCATCGCGCCGATGAGGAGACGCCCCCTTTGAAATTCACGGAATTTTCACGCAGGCCGTGAAGATTGTGCCATCGTTTCGCCAAACCGAGTTACATCACGCATTAACACCTTGCCGGAGGACATCATGAAAGACCAGAAGAATCAGTTCCGCATCGAGCTGACCCCGGACCAGAAAAATCAAGTTCGCCACGCAACCGGCAAGGATGCAGAGGCAGTGGAGCTCTCGGTAGAAGAGTTGGAAGAGAGGATCGCCCCGTCCAGCTTGAAGCCCAAGCCGGGAGCGTGATTCTGGGTGGCCCAAGCCAAGGTACCGGCTTGGGCCCGCGCCGCCGACCGGTCCGGACCTCAACGGGTCCGGACCGGCCGTCTGGTGCATATGGTTTTCACGCTACAGCTTAGTACGTCCTCACAAGTCCCGACCCCATGCCGGACATCATCAGCTCCCCCGAAGGCTCCATTGAAGAGCTCCGGGATGAGGTAGCCCGCCTTCGGCTGATCCACGCGATCGGCCTCGAGTTCAGCACATCGCTGGATCTCGATGAGCTGCTTCCCCGGATCTTCCATCGCGTCTTGGGTGCGCTCGGCGCGGAGGGTGGGTCTCTCTGGATCGCGGAGGGGGAAGAGCTCTGTTGCCGATTGGCCGAGGGGAGGGCGGGCAAGAGGCTGGTCGGCGCGCGGGTGCCGATCGGCACCGGCTTCGTGGGTGACGTGGCCCAGCGGCCCAGGACCACGATCGTGACCCGGGCCGTTGAAGATCCGCGCTACCAGCCGGCACTCGACTCGGGAGATGTCCTCGCCACCACCGTCATGGCCACGGCCATGGTATCCGGTGGCGTTACCGTTGGCTCGATTCAGGTAGCCAACAAGGTGACCGGCGACGGGATCTTCGATCAGCGTGACCGCGAGCTGCTCGAGGGACTTGCCGCCAGTGCCGCAGCCGCCATCCGCAACGCGCAGCTCCACAGTCTCGAGAGCCGGGCTCGGGACCTGGCCCTCCTGCTGGAGATCAGCCGTGAGATCACCGCCACGCTCGACCTCGACCGGGTGCTCCGCTCGGTGGTGAATCTCGCCTCGCAGGCGCTCCCCTTCGATCGCGGAGCAGTGGGTCTGTATCAGAAGGGTCAGTGCGAGATCCGCGCGGTGGCGGGACAGGAGAAAGTCGACCAGGATGACCCCAAGCTACAGGACCTGATAGCCCGGGCGGCGTGGGCGGCCGGGCACGGAGAGCAGCTCTATCTCTCCGATCGGACTAACCCCGGGTCGGATGCGGAGCGGATGTTCATCTCGATCTTCGGGCAGGACCTGGAATCGGACGAAGTCGAGAGCGGGCTCTACCTACCCCTCAAGGATGAAGAGGGAGTGGTCGGAGTTCTGGTGTTCGAGTCGGGCAAGCCTGACCTCGCTACGGAGAACCAGCTCGAAGTTGCGGCCATCCTGGCCAACCAGACTACGGTCGCCCTCCGCAACGCCCAGCTCTACCACGATGTCCCCATGGTGGACGCGCTGGGAGCGCTCGCCGCAAAGAAGAAGGCGCTCTCTTCCCTGCCCCGCCGCAAACTACAGTTGTACCTCGCCCTTGCCGTCGCTGTCCTGGCCGCATTGACCCTGTTCCACTGGCCCCTCCGAGTGTCCGGCAGTGGGGCCAAGTTCCGACCGGTTGCCTATGCTCCGGTCCGAGCGCAGGTAGCCGGCGTGGTCGAGCGGCTGCTGGTCAACGAGGGATCAACGGTGTCCCGCGGTGCCCCACTCGCGACGCTGCGCGCCACTGACCTCATGGCCCAGCGCGCCACCACGGCGGCAGACCTGGAGGCAGCGGAGCGCTCCGCTGCCCTGGCGGCGAGCCGGAGCGATCCGGCAGAGCAGCGGATGCAGCAGATCCGCGGTGAATCGCTGCGCCAGGAGCTGGCCTTACTGGACGAGGAGGTGGCTCTCACCACGGTTCGGGCACCCACAGCCGGGATGGTACTCACTCCTCACGTCGGCGAGCAGGTCGGCGCCTCGCTCGAGGAAGGTGACCTGCTGCTGACATTGGGCCGGACCGACACGCTGGAGCTCGAGTTCGGGGTCGATCAAAGAGATATCGCCAGGGTGAGGCCGGGACAGACGACCTTGCTGCGGGTGGATGCGCTGCCGCAGCGCACATTCGACGCACGGGTAACCTCCGTCGGCCTGGTTCCACTCGACAGCGGTTCAACGGTGCACTACCCCGTCCGGGCGGTGGTGGCCAATCCGCAGGGTCTCCTGAAGCCGCAGATGGCGGCATACGCCCGAGTGCTCACCGCACCTCAGAATGCGCTCGACCGAATGCTTCGAGGACCGGGCCGGTGGCTCAGGGTAACGTGGTGGAAGGTGCGTCCATGAGATATCTCCCTCTGCTCGCCGGCCTCGTGGCTTGTAGTCAGCAGCCCGCCTCCCGTCCTCCAGCAGCAAGGGAGACAGAAACTGCGTCCCTCACTGCGCAGGCGCCCGTTGTCGTCTCGGTGGACACGGTAACCCTCCAGGTTCCCCTCAGACTCCCATCGCAACTCTACGTGGAGCACGATGCCGCGGTGTTCGCCCGATCCTCGGGCGTAGTCCAATCCATTCTGGCCGATCTCGGTAGCCGGGTACGAGCCGGCCAATTACTCGCGCAGCTGGAAACCACGGACCAGGAGATTGCGCTGTCTCAGGCCCGGGAAAAGCTCACCAGCGCCCAACAGACGGTCGAGCGGCAGCGGGCCCTGAAGGTGGCGGGTGTCGTCACCCAGGCCGACTCCGAACGGATCGAGAGCGAATATCGCGAGGCAGTCCTGGATTTGCGGAAGGCCGAACGCGATCTCGACCTGACTCACATCACGGCACCCTTTGCCGGGAGGGTTACCGCCCGCTCGGCCCGGATTCACCAGATGGTCAATTCAGGCGACTCGCTGTTCCGGATTACGGCAATGAGTCCGTTACTCGCCGCTATTCGGGTACCCGAGGTGTCGGCCGGAGGAATGCGCCTGGGAAGTTCGGCTGATGTGGTGGGCCCGAACGGGGTAACCGTCTCAGCCCGGGTCATTCGAGCGTCGCCGGTGCTGGACGCGGGGAGCGGCACCCGTGAAATCATCTTGCAACTCGCCGAACAGGCCGGCGGCCTCACACCGGGGAACAACGTCACCGTTCAGCTGGGCGCAACCCGCCGGCAGGTCGTGGTAGTGCCCCGGACTGCGGTCGGGCAGGACGGCTATGCCCTGATCTGGGACAACGAGAAGACGATCCTTCGTCCGGTGACCATCGGCGCCGAGTTGGACGACGGTAGGGTTGAGGTGCTGAGCGGGCTCTCTGCCGGAGAGAAGGTCGTCCGGAGCGCGCAATGACGGCCGGCCCGAAGCTCCGAGAAGATCTCGTTCTGGTGGAGCAGACTTACCGCGGTGAGCAGAGCTTTATCGTAAAGGATCCGGAGAGCCGTAAGTACTTCCGGTTCCGCCCGCTGGAGATTCGGGTGATGCAGGCTCTGGACGGCCAGCACACGCCGGAGGCCGCGGCGGACCTGCTTCGGGCCAATGGCATTCCGGTATCGGCCGCCGCCGTGGAGAAGTTCGCCGCTAAGCTGACCGGGATGGGACTCTGCCAAAGAACGCTGGCCGAGCAATCAGTGCTGTTGATGGAACGACTCCGAGCCGAACGACGCCGGCGGCTGAGTCCCCGAGTCTTTCAGGGCGATGTCTTCCGCATAAGGTGGTCGGTAGGAGACCCGGATGAGTTGCTGAACCGCTGGTTGCCCCGTCTGCGGTTCTGTTTCTCCCGCCCATTCCTCGGCTTCTCCGTTGCGCTATTCCTGATCTATTTCCTGATCGTTGCCATCCGGTGGTCGGAATTTTCCAGCGCACTGGCCGACCTTTACACGCTCCGAGTGGGCATAGGGGATCTGGTGGTGCTATGGCTGACCGGCACCGTCATAATCGCAATCCACGAGCTGGGTCATGGCTTCACCTGCAAATACTTCGGAGGTGAAGTGCATGAGATCGGTGCAATGCTGATCTATTTCGAGCCCGCATTCTTCTGCAACGTCAATGACGCCTGGACCTTTCCAGAGTTGCGCGCCCGGCTTTGGGTTACCGCCGCCGGTTCCTGGATTCAACTGGTAGTCGCCAGCGTCGCGGCGATAGTGTGGTGGGCGGCCAACCCGGGTACACTCGTTTCCCAGGTGGCGTTTGCCGCGGTTCTCATCGGTGGGCTCACCACGGTCCTGATGAACCTGAATCCCCTGATCCCGCTGGATGGCTACTATGCGCTGAGCGACTACCTCGAGGTTCCGAATCTGCGGCAACGCGCGGGACGACATGTCTCCTGGCTGATCAAGACCCGGGTGTTCCGTCTGGACGTGCCGGAGCCTCCCGCCGACGAGCGGGAACGACGCATCTTCCTGATCTATGGCCTCATGGCGGCCGGATACATAACCCTGATCCTGGCCTTCTGTGCCGTCAACACCTATGGCTGGCTCAGCCGCACACTCGGCGGCATCGGAACCCTGATCTTTGCGGGGATGGTCTTGCTTGCCCTCCGGCGGCAGCTCCTGGCGTGGAAGGATTCACTGGCAGCCGTGTTTCACAAGCTGACTACCCGGCTAAGATCTGCCCGTACTCGTTCGCGGCTGCTGGCCGGTGCCGTTTTGATCCTCATCATTGGATCTCTGGTACCCTGGCCGATCACCGTCTCCGGCCCGTTCACGGTCTGGAGCGGAGCATTGCTCCCCCTGACGGCACCGGACAGCGGGATAGTCGGGCAGGTCAACGTTCGCGAGGGAAGCCGGGTGGAAACCGGGAGCCCGCTGCTGCGGCTTCGCAGCTTCGGCCTGGAGCGCGAGGCGCTTGTGCTTCGTCGGACGGTCGACTCGCTGGCTCTGATGATTGCCAAGGCCAGGGCTGCGAACCGGGCTTCGGATGTAGCCGAGATGGAGGCTCTTCAGTCGGTCGACGCGGCCAGGCTGTCAGGATTGGACGAGCAGCTCCGCGCTTTCAGCATCCGGGCGGTAAGCGCGGGCATGGTCCTCACTCCACGGCCAGAAGAGCTGGCTGGCCGCGGAGTCTCCCGGGGGGAGGTCCTGCTCCGTCTGGGACGAGTCGACAGTCTGGAAGTGCGGATCTCCCTCAAGGGCGCCGGGGCGAGCTCGGTTGTATCCGGCCAGCCGGTCAGCCTCCTCCCCAACACCATGGCGGCAGAGCCGCTGACCAGCAAGATCCTTCAGGTTTCTACCTCTGCCGAGCCGTCCCACTCGCTGGAAGGAAGGGTGCGATTGCCGGCGCTCGAGCCCTGGCGTCCAGGGATGAGCGGCCGGGCCAGAGTCACGCTGCGTCAGTCCAACCTCTGGGGCGCCCTGTGGTGGTCCATTCGGCGCGAGATCCGCAGCGATATCTTCCTCTGAGCTGCCCGCTTGCGCGGATCGTCCCGTGTTACAACCATATAGCATCCAGTTTAAGGAGCACTAGCTATTCGGCGCGATATGTTGGCTCTGGTGCGCCAGGCCTTTGACGGTCGTTACCAGGTCGAGAGTGAGATCGGCCGGGGAGGGAACGCGCGCATCTTTCTGGCCCGTGACCCTGAAGGGCGCCAGGTCGCGCTCAAGATCCTGCACCCCGAGCTCCTGGTCAGCGTTGCCGCCGACCGGTTCCTTCGGGAGATCAAGCTCGCATCCCGGCTCAGCCACCCTCACATCGCGCGCCTGCTGGATTCGGGAGAACGCGACTGGCTGGTCTACTATGTGATGGATTTCGTCGGCGGCCAAACGCTGCGAGAGCGGCTCGATAGCTCGCGGCAACTCTCGATTGCGGAGACTTTGCGAATCGCATCCGACCTGCTGGATGCGCTCGATCATGCCCATCAGCAGGGCATCATTCACCGGGACGTCAAGCCGGCCAACGTGGTGCTGTCGGAGCAGGGGGCAATCCTGCTGGACTTCGGCATTGCGCGGGCAGTCGTTGCGTCAGGGTCCGACCAGCTAACCCGCTCAGGAATTGCCGTTGGCACTTCGACTTACATGAGCCCGGAACAGATCACCGCGGTGACGGACATCGATCACCGCTGCGACATCTATTCTCTGGGCTGCGTGCTCTACGAGTGCCTGGGAGGCCAGGCGCCTTTCGTTCACCGGAACGAGGCAGTGGTGCTTCAGCTTCACCTCACTCAACCGGCTCCGGACGTCCGCACCCTCCGGAGCGATACACCCCCGGAGCTTGCTACCGCGATTGCCAAGGCTATGTCCAAGTCGCCCAACGAGCGCTGGCGCTCGGCGGCCGAGATGCGAGAGGCCTTGGCGGCGATGCCGGTCCCATAATCTTCACCCTCGGTTCCCTCCGCTGGCCCGCTCCAGTATCCATCTCTATCTTCTAATGGCGCTCCCCGATTTCCGAGGTACCCCTTGGCCGACCTGCTCGAACCCCTACGTGCAGCACTCGAAGGGCGTTATGCCGTAGAGCGGCTGCTCGGCGAGGGTGGGATGGCCACGGTGTACTTGGCTCGGGACTGCCGGCACGATCGCCCTGTGGCCATCAAGGTGCTCCGCCCGGAGCTCGCAGCCTCCATTGGGGCAGACCGCTTCCTCCGCGAGATCAAGCTGGCCGCCAATCTCCAGCACCCCAACATCCTTGCACTGTACGACTCGGGAGATGCCGGGGGATTCCTGTATTACGTCATGCCATTGGTCCAGGGTGAGTCCCTGCGTGCCCGGCTCAACCGGGAAAGCCAGCTCTCGCTCCCGGACGCCATCCAACTCACCTGCGAGGTGGCCGAGGCGCTGCAGTGCGCCCACAGCCGGGGCATCGTTCACCGGGACATCAAGCCGGAAAATATTCTGATCCAGGAGGGCCATGCTCTGGTGGCCGATTTCGGGATCGCCCGGGCGGTGACGGAGGCAGGGGGCGACAAGCTCACCGAGACCGGGATGGCGGTGGGCACACCTCACTATATGAGTCCGGAACAGGCCCTGGGCACCAATCACGTGGATGGGCGCAGCGACGAGTACAGTCTGGGGTGCGTGACCTACGAGATGCTGGTGGGCCAACCTCCCTTTGACGGGCCCAACCCGATGGCCATTCTGGCCCGGCACTCGATGGAGGAGGTACCCAGCCTGCGGGTGGTCCGGCATTCCGTTCCCGATGAGGTCGAGGAAGCCATCAATCGGGCTCTGGAGAAGACGCCAGCCGACCGCTTTCCCACGGTTCGAGAGTTCTCCGATGCCTTGTTGCAAGCGGATCTCGGTCCGACCGCACGGCGGACCTCTCCCCAGGCATTACGGGCTACCCGGAGAAGTGCTTCAGTCAAGTCGCTCGCGCCCTCGGCCAGGCGTTGGCGGGTCTGGGCGATCGCGGCTGCGG
>DASUVR010000272.1:0-5093 GCA_036378855.1 Gemmatimonadales bacterium
CACCACCACGACGGTGATCGATGCCGACCTCCCGCTGACCGCCGGGGCCGACTACACCGTCATCGCAGGGGGCCTGGTCTCCGACATCGCGCCGATCGTGCTGGAGGATGATCGTTCAGCGCCAGCGACTGGGAACGTCAAAGTGCGGGCGATCCACGGCGCACCGAGTGCTCCGGCAGTGGACATCTATGTCACCGCGCCGGGAGCAGATCTCCAGGCGGCAACTCCTACGCTCACGAGCGTTCCATTCGGCGCGGCTTCCGACTACCTCGAGATTCCAGCCGGCGACTACCAGCTTCGGGTAACGGCGGCGGGCAGCAAGGCGGTGGTGATCGACAGCGGGACTCAGAGTCTGGCCGCGGGACAGGTGCGTACGGTGGTTGCGGTCGACTCGACCGGCGGCGGAGCACCTCTCAGCTTGCTGTTGCTGGCCGACGTCAATTAGCGACGCTGACAAACAAACGGAGGTACGGCAGAAGCCGCCGTACCTTCCGCCGCTTCTCCCACCGCTGTAACCTTCTCGCCACACCTCTCCCAGGACCCGCTTGCAAGATGGATTGAATCGGCTTCAGGCTGCGCTCGCCGGCCAGTACCGCCTCGAGCGCGAACTTGGCCGCGGCGGCATGGCCGTGGTGTATCTCGCCCACGATCTTCGCCACGACCGGCCGGTTGCACTCAAGGTGCTTCATCCGGAAATGGCCGAGACCCTGGGCACCGACCGGTTCCTCCGTGAGATCAAGCTCGCGGCCCGCCTGCAGCATCCCCACATCGTGTCAGTCCATGACAGCGGGACGACGGAAAGCGGGGCTGCGGGGTCGACCCGCGGGGCAGTGTATCTCTGGTTCACCATGCCCTACATCGAAGGCGAGAGCCTGCGCGATCGGCTGCGTCGCGAGCGGCAGCTCCCCATCGATGAAGCAGTGCGGATTACCCGGGAGGTGGCCCTCGCCCTCGATTTTGCCCACCGGCATGGGATCATCCACCGCGACGTGAAGCCGGAGAACATTCTCCTGGTCGACGGCCAGGCGCTGGTCGCCGATTTCGGCATCGGGCGAGCGCTCGATGCGGCGGGTAGCGACCAGATCACCAACACCGGGTTCGCAGTCGGAACCCCGGCGTACATGAGCCCGGAACAGTCCCTGGGCGAGCGGGATATCGACGGCAAGACCGATGTGTACAGCCTGGGCGTCGTGCTCTACGAGATGCTGGCCGGCGAGGCTCCGTTCAGCGGGGGAAGCGCGCAGGCGATCACCGCCAAGAGACTGGCCGGTGAGATCCCCAGCCTTCGCCGGCTCCGGCCGTCGGTGCCGGAGCAGCTCGAGCGGGTCGTGCTGACCGCTCTGGCCACGATTCCGGCAGACCGGTTCGCCACGCCGGGGCAGCTGGCGCAGGCCTTGTCGCCCAGTGTCGCCGGGATGACTTCCTCCCCGACGATCGCGACTCCCGCCGGGGCGGTCCAAACTCCGCCGACTCCCACGACTCGTCGTCGCAAGTCGGTTCCCGCATGGCTCACCTTCGTGCTCGGATTGATGGTCACGGCGACCATGGGAATGTTCCTCTGGCAGCGGAGCCGCCGCCCGGCCGAGACACCAGGCACCAAGATGCTGGCGGTGCTTCCCTTCAAGAACATGGGTGCCGCAGGCGACCAGTACTTCGCCGACGGGCTCACTGAAGAGATCACCAGCCGGCTGGCGGGGGTGTCCGACCTCGGCGTGGTCTCCCGCACCAGTACCGATCCATATAAAGGATCGACCAAGAGTATCCGGCAGATCGGGCAGGAGCTTGGAGTCGGCTACATCCTGGAGGGCAGCGTCCGCTGGGAGAAGTCGGCCGACGGGAGCAGCAAGGTGCGGGTCACGCCTCAGCTCATCCGGGTGGCCGACGACCGACACCTCTGGGCCAACCGCTACGACGCGGAGCTGGCCGACGTGTTTCAGGTGCAGTCCAGCATCGCCGAGCAGGTGACCAGTGCGATGAATCTGGCCCTGGATCCTTCGGAGAAGCAGGCGATCAAGGAGCAGCCGACGGCCGACACCAAGGCGTACGACTTTTACCTGCGCGGCATCGAGTACGCCAATCGCGGCCCGGGACGAGAAGACGTTCACAATTCGGTTCAGATGTTCCGGCGGGCGGTCGACCTGGATCCGAACTTCGCCCAAGCCTGGGCCCGGGTGTCTCAAGGACGCTCCAGCGAGTACTGGTTTTTCTACGATCGAACCGAAGCCGCCCTGGCGGACGCGAAAGCCGCGGCAGAGCGCGCACTCCGGCTACGTCCCGATCTTCCCGAGCCCCACGTGGCGATGGGGTACTACTACTACTGGGGCAAGCTGGACTACGATCGCGCGTTGCAGGAGCTGGCTCAGGCGCGAGAGAAACGGCCTAACAATGCGGAGCTGTTCATGGCCTCTGCGGCGGTCCAGCGCCGCCAGGGACGCTGGGCGGGCTCGATCGCGGACTTCGAGAAGGCTGCGCAGTTGAACCCTCGGTCGGCCGACGCCGTTGGGAACCTGGCTCAGACGTACAGCCTGGTCCGCAAGTACGACCTGGCCTGCGCCACCGCCGACAAGGCGATCGAGATCACCCCCGACCTGTCCTTCCCCCGCTGGCTCAAGCTCCAATGCCTCGTCGGAATGGACAGCCTGGAGTCGGCGAAAGCAGCACTTCGCGCGGCTTTGCAAGGAGCAGGGCTGGTGGAGATGAGCCGGATGGCCGCGGGAACCGGTGCGATTGCCAGTTTCGCGGTGGTGCCGAGCTTCCTGCTCACCACCGATTCAACCGTGCAGCCCCGGGTGGAGGCGCTGACCACCGCCGAGTTCGCCGATACTGCCGGGCTGTACCTGCTCAAGTCAGACATGTATCGCACTCGGGCCCGGGCTGCGCTGGAGCGGGCCTACCTCGACTCGGCACGCACCATCCTGGAATCGCAGGTGAAGGCGCATCCCGACGAGGCGAATTTCCACGCCCGGCTTGGGCTGGTGTACGCCAATCAGGGACGAAAGACGGACGCGGTGCGGGAAGGTGAGAGCGCGGTAAAGCTGTTGCCGGTGAGCCGGGAGGCGTACCGTGGTGCCAACATCCAGGCGGCGCTCGCCATGATTTATGCGAGCGTCGGTATGCGGTCCGAGGCAATCGACCAGTTGAAGTATCTGCTCTCGGTGCCCTCGGAGGTCAGCGTCGGCCTCCTGCGGCACGATCCCCGCTGGGCCGCGTTGCGAGGGGATAAAGGGTTCGAGGATTTGGTGGAAAAACGGTAAGGCGGCAAGTATTACATCTTGTAAAATCCTCCCAGAATCGCGCCGTAAATCAGGTGTGCGACCACCACCGAGATCGGGGTCTGATACCCATAGTTGAGCGCCAGGAACCCAGGAGGTTCCAGCTGGCGGGTCACGGTGGGACCCTTCTGCTCGCTGGCCATGCGGGGATGAATGCTGGGCAAGAGGCTCACCAGCACGGTGAGCACGAAGATGGCCTGGACCAGTCCGATGGCCGCACCGGCCCACCAGGTCGCCCGACCCCAGGAGTGGAACGCGGCGACGTAGGCCAGCGAAAAGATCCAGCCGTTCACCAGATGGAAGACGAAGCCGATCGCCGTGGCCCGGTCCCGGTTGGGGGTGAACATCGAACCGAGCATGTAGGGAAGATTCATTCGGGTGAGCTTGAGCCCCTGGCTGCCGGCCATCACCGACGTCAGCGCCAGCGTGGCCACGAAGCTCCAGAGCAGCCAGTCCTTCCAGTTCATACCCGCCCTTCCTTTTGCTCGGAATCCTCCGGCCGCCGGGGCACCTCCCGCTCCAACGGCGCCTCCCCGTTCATCCGGCGGGTGAGCGAGAGCGCCGCGTTGATCAGGCCAACGTGGGTAAAGGCCTGGGGGAAATTGCCCAGTGCGGCACCGGTGCTCGGATCTATTTCTTCGGCGAAGAGACCCACATCGTTGGCGTAGCCGCAGAGCCGCTCGAACAGCGTGCGGGCCTCCTCCACCGTCCCGCCGCCGAGGGCGAGGTACTCCACCCCCATGAAGCTGCACATGCCGAACGCCCCCTCGCCCAGTGAGTGCGGCACTCCTTCGCCGTCGGACCCCACTCCCTCACTCCGATAGCGATAGAGCAGCTCATTATCACCGCCCGCACCGAGCCGCTCGCGAATCCGCTGGTAGGTCCCTCGCATGCGATCGGTGTCCGCCGCCTCGAACCCGTACCATGCCATCAGGAGCAAGGTGGAGTCCAGTCTGTCGCTGTCGAGCTCCGCGGCATAGCTCCCCAGCGTCGGATTCCAGGCTCGGCGCTCGATCTGCCGGCGAATGGCGGCGCGGTTCTGCTCGAACTTGGCGGCGGGGGCCCAGCGCACGTGGTCCTGGGCGTGAAGCTGCAACAGCCGGTCGAGCGCCACCCAGCAGAGCAGCCGGGAATGAGTGTGGTTGGCCCGGCCGCCGCGCGGTTCCCAGATCCCTTCGTCCGGCTGGTCCCAGTTCCGGCAGACGTATTCGCCCCAGGCGCGCAGCACCCCCTGGGCTTCCCGGTCGAGGGTACCCCCCTCGCGCACGAAGTGAGTGACCGCATCGATCACCTCGCCGTACACGTCGAGCTGCAGTTGCTCCCCCGCCAGATTGCCGATCCGAACCGGGCGCGAATTGCGATAGCCGGCCAGGTGATCGAGGGTGCGCTCATCGGGCGGCCGGTTGCCGTACACGTCGTAGAGCACCCGGAGCTCGGGCTCAGTCAGCCGGGTGGCGTGCAGCAGCCAGTTGACGAAGGCGTGCGCCTCGTCCGCATAGCCGAGGCCGACGAGTGCCCGCATCGTGAGCGCGGCGTCGCGCAGCCAGCAGAACCGGTAGTCCCAGTTGAGCGGCCCGCCAATCCGCTCGGGCAGCGACGTGGTCGGCGCGGCGACGATCGCGCCGGAGGGGGCGTAGACCATCAGCCGGAGGGCGAGCGCGCTCCGAATCACCATGTCGCGGCGGGGGCCGTCGTATCGGACGCCCGAGGCCCATGCCTGCCACCAGTCGACCGTCCGGGCAACCGCGGCGCGAGAGTACTCGCCCAGCGGCGGCAGCACCGCGGGTCCCTCAGCCGCGAGAGTGAGCGAGGCATGGGCTC
>DASUVR010000273.1:0-6772 GCA_036378855.1 Gemmatimonadales bacterium
CAGAATGGAATGCGAATGCAAGTCGTTGTCCCAGTTCGGCGTCCAGCCGATCAACCTCGGCGTACGCGGCATCCAGCGCAAAGCCGGAATGCAGACCTTGAAGCCGCAGGTGATCTTCCTCGTTCAGCATGACGCCCAGGCGGTCCTGCACCAGAATCGAGGCGCCGGAGCGTACCCTGCCGTCGGCGTCCAGGCCGGCTAATTCCTTACTCACCAGGTGCCGCTCGTGCAGCAGCTGCCGGTCGGTCCGTTCCAGCCGGTCGAGCCGGAACTTGATTGCCCGGCGCAGCAAGACGGTGTCGCGCGCGGCAGACTCGACGGTCTGGAGAATGTCCTCTCGTTCCGTCTCCGAATTGCGTCCCTGGAAGACCCGGCCGGCAAGATTGCGAGCCAGCCGGATCCGGGTCGAGAGCACGAGGTGGCTCGAGGGCCCGCTGGCATCGAGCCACCCTACGCCGCCATCGGTCAGTAAGCTGAGATCGATCATTCCAACACCCGAAGCCGATCCCGGAGCTCGGCAGCAAGCTCGAAGTTTTCGGTTTCAACGGCGAGCCGCAGCTGCTCCCGCAGCTCGGCAGCCTGGTGCCGCTCCTTGGGCGGGGCGGTCCCTTGATCGCTGTAACGCTCGCCCATGTGGTGAGTAGAGCCATGAAGCCGGCGAAGCAGGTCCCGGAGCGGCACCTCGAAGGAGCGATAGCAGTCCGGGCACCCCAGCCGGCCACTCTCGCGAAAGTCCTGGAGCGAACCGCCGCAGCGAGAGCAGGTCTCTCCCGCCCGCGGAGTGCTGGGCGTCTGCTCCGGCAGCTCCTGACCCATGGCCGCCAGGAACGTTCCCAGTGGCGTCTTGGGCTGCGAGCTCGGGCTCTCGACTCCCTTTTCCGCCGCGCACCGCTCGCACAGGTGCAGCGTCGTGACCTGTTCGTTCACGATCTGAGTCAGGTGAATGACCGCCTCACGTTCATGACACTGCTCACAGGACATCAGGGCATGGACTCCACACTGGAAAGCGGAACCAGATGCCCCCCTTCGAGCGAGAGCACCCGGTCGGCGCGGCCGGCCAGCGATCGATTATGCGTTACCACCACCAGCGCAGTCTCGAACTGCCGCGACAGGTGGGCAAACAGCTGGTGGAGTCGCTCACTGTTGGCGTAGTCCAAGTTGCCCGAGGGCTCGTCCGCCAGCACCACGAGGGGATCGGCCACCAAAGCCCGAGCCACAGCCGCCCGCTGCTGTTCCCCACCCGAGAGCTGCGAGGGTCGGTGCGACATGCGGCCGGCCAGCCCCACAGCCGCCAACAACTCCTCCGCCTTGCTCCGGGCCCTGGCGTCGTCCTCACCGGCAATGAGGAGCGGCATCATCACGTTCTCCAGCGCGGTAAACTCCCGAAGCAGGTGATGAAACTGAAACACAAAGCCGAGCTTCTTGTTCCGCACAGCGGCCAGGGCCTCAGGCGTGTGGTCTTCGTAGGGCTGCCCCGCCAGCCGAACGGTCCCGCCGGAAGGACTATCGAGGGCGCCCAGCAAATGCAGGAGCGTACTCTTTCCCGAGCCGCTGGCCCCGACGATGGCCACGAACTCTCCCCGATCGACACTCAGATCGATGCCCGCCAGCACCTCGATCGGATTGCCGTCGCCGCCGCGATACACCTTGCGCAGTCCCTGGGCTTCGAGCATAGCCGTCATTCGTGGCGAATGGCCTCCACCGGGGTGAGGGCCGCAGCGGAGCGCGACGGATACACAGTGGCAAAGAGGGCGATGGCCAGGCTGGCAAGCACGACGACCGCTACGTCCTGCCACTCGATGTGTACTGGGAGGTGGTCGATGAAGTATATCGCGGGATTGATCCGGACCCAGCCCGACCGGTCGACCACATAGGAAACCGACAACCCCAGGGCCAGGCCAATGGCGGTACCCACTACGCCGATCACCGCGCCCTGGACCAGAAACACCCGGGCCACCGCTGGTCCGGTCAGACCCATCGCGCGGAGGATACCGATCTCGCGGGTCTTGTCGGTTACTACCATGGTCAGAGTTCCGACGATGTTGAAGGCCGCCACCACCATGATGAAAAAGATAATCAGCCCCATAGCGAGCTTCTCCAGCTGGAGCGCGCTGAATAGACTCGCGTTTTGGGTCTGCCAATCGAGGGTGCGATAGGGATAGCCCAGCTGCTTCGCCAGGGACTCCCCGATCTGGGGAGCACGATTGGGATCATCGACCCGCACCGCGATGCCAGACACCGCATCGCCCAGGCCGGTAAAGCGCTGGGCCAGGGCCAGCGGCATGACCACAAACTGGTTGTCGTACTGAAACATTCCGGTGTCGAACAGACCCGTCACCTCGAACTTCCAGAACCGGGGCACTGCGACCCCCAGGGCCGGGTTGACCTTGGCCTGGGTCACGGGGACGAGCGTTACCACGTCTCCCGGGTACACCGAGAGACGGGAGGCCAAACGCGACCCCAGCAGGATGCCGCCGTCCACGCCGGGCTTGGTGGTCTTAAACGAGAGATCGCCTTTGGTAACCGACTGGGGGAGCGAGGTGACCGATCGGCGTCCCGTATCAGGATCGAAGCCGAGAAGATTGACTCCCTCGCCGTAATCCTGGCCCGCAGTGATTCCTGCCTGACTGATCACCTCCGGGCTGGCCGCGACGACGCCCGGATGGCGGCGCACCCGCTGGAGCACCGTCTTCCAGTCATCCAGCCGAAGTCCCGAACCATAGGTGAGAACCCGCAGGTGCGGATTGGCCACCAGAATCCGTTCCCTGAGGTCATCCCGCAGACCATTCATCACCCCGAGCACCACGATGAGCGCGGTGACCCCGACCGCCACTCCACCGGTTGAGATGACCGTGTTGAGCGAGGCCGTCCTTGAGTTTCGCCGGCTGCGCAAATATCTCCGGGCAATCCGCCACTCCAGCTTCGAGGGCCAACGAAGGCCAGCCAGCGTCTCCCTGACGGCAACGCTCAATCGACTCAGCTTCCCCTCTGCCCCGCTGCCCTGCTGCCCACCCGTCATGATCCCTCCGGGCGCATGGCCGGAAAGATGATCACGTCCCGAATCGAAGGCTGATCCGCCAGCAGCATGACGAGACGGTCGATACCCAAACCCATCCCGCCCGCGGGCGGCATTCCGTACTCCAAGGCCCGGATGTAGTCGGCATCGTAGCGGTGCGCTTCGGCATCTCCTCTGGACCCCTGCTGCATCTGATCCTCGAATCGCCGGCGCTGATCGTCGGGATCGTTGAGCTCGCTGAAGGCGTTCGCCAACTCACGGCCGCCGATGAACAGCTCGAATCGTTCGGTCAGGTTGGGCTCGTCTCGATGCTCCTTGGCCAGGGGCGACAGAGCCTTGGGATAGTCCACCACGAAAGTGGGCTGGATGAGATGCGGCTCGACAAAGGTCTTGAAGACCTCATCCTGCAGCCGAGCTCCGGCCAGAGTCTCCACGGCCTCCGGTTCACCTCCACCGCGGAGCACCGCTTGGCGGAGCTCCTCGTCTGAGGCAGATGTCAGATCCAGCCCGGCCCGGTCCTGCACCGCCTGGAGAAAGCGCACCCGCGGAAACGGCGGCGTGAAATCCAACGTGGTATCGAATCGCTCCAGCACCTGGGTTTCCAGGCAATGCTGTACTACGCCGGCGACCATGGACTCGGTAAGCTCCATCATGTCACCATAGTCCGCGTAGGCCTGGTATACCTCCAACATCGTGAACTCGGGATTGTGGGTCCGGTCCATTCCCTCATTCCGGAAGTCGTGCCCGATCTCATACACCCGCTCGAATCCGCCCACCAGCAAACGCTTGAGGTACAGCTCGTCGGCAATCCTGAGGTACAGCGGCATGTCCAGCGCGTGGTGGTGAGTGACGAAAGGCCGGGCAGCCGCGCCACCGTAGAGGGGCTGGAGGATCGGTGTTTCCACCTCTAGAAAACCACGGTCATCCAGAAAGCGTCGCATGTAAGCGACCGCCCTGGCCCTGAGCCGGAAGATCTGACGCACCTCCGGATGGACCGCGAGGTCGGCGTAACGCTGGCGGTAACGCACCTCGGGGTCCTGTAGATCTCCGAAGCTGACCGGCCCGCTTTCGGTTTGCTGGGTCTTTCCTCTGGGGAGAGGCCGGAGGGATTTGGCCAGCATGGTGATGCTGTCCGCCCGGATCGTGATCTCTCCCTTCTTGGTGCGGAAGAGAGTTCCCTCCACGCCGATGTGGTCGTCCAGGTCGAGCAGCTCCACCAGCTGGTACTGCGGACCCAGCGCATCACGCCGGAAGTAGATCTGGATCCGGCCGCTGGGATCTTCCAGATGGCCGAAGGCCGTTTTGCCGTGCGAGCCGAAGCGATCCAGCCGGCCGGCCACCCGCACCTGGGGGCCGGAGTCGCCCATCTCGTCCTGGTATGCGGCCAGGGCCTGAGCGGCAGTGTGGGTCCGCTCGTAGCGATAGGCAAAAGGCCGCACCCCCAGTGCCTCTAGAGCCGCCCGCTTTTCCCGACGGGCTGCCTCGACGTAGGAGCGCTCCTCCACCGTACTCACGCCGCCTTTCCCCCGAATCGCTTGAGATACGCCTGGATGAACGGGTCGAGATCTCCATCCATGACCCGCTGCACGTCACCTACCTTTACCTCGGTCCGGTGATCGTTCACCATCGTGTAGGGTTGAAAGACGTAGGAGCGAATCTGATTACCCCATGAGTTGTCGGTCTTGGTGGCTTCGACCACCGCGCGCGCGGCCTCCTGCTCCTCCAGCTTCTTCTGGTACAAGGCGGCCCGCAGCATCTTCATTGCGGTTGCCCGATTCTTGGTCTGGCTCCGCTCCTGCTGGCACGACACCACAGTGTTCGTCGGAATGTGGGTGAGCCGTACCGCTGATGAAGTCTTGTTGACGTGCTGGCCCCCTGCCCCGGAAGCCCGGAACACGTCCATCTTGATGTCCTCATCCCGCAGATCGATCTCGATCGTGTCATCCGACACCGGATAGACGAAGACCGACGCGAACGAGGTGTGGCGCCGCGCCTGGGAATCGTAGGGCGAGATCCGCACCAGACGATGCACTCCCTTCTCCGCCTTGAGATAGCCGTAGGCGTACTGCCCCCGGATCTCGATCGAGACGGACTTGATGCCGGCCTCCTCGCCGGGGAGCAGGTCGAGAATGGCGACCTGGAAACCGTGTCGCTCAGCCCAGCGGACGTACATCCGCATGAGCATCTCCGCCCAGTCCTGTGATTCGGTTCCACCAGCGCCGGGATGTATGGTGAGCAGAGCATCCCGGGAATCTTCCGGGCCCTGCAACATGGCCTGGAGCTCGAACGCCTCCGCCGCCGTCTGCAGCTCGTCGGCTTCCCGCTCGAGCTCTGTGTGAAGTGATTGGTCGGGCTCTGCCTCGAGGAGCTCCGCCATTTCCAGAGCGCCTCGCAGCCTCTGATCCAGATTGTCGTAGGGGGTCAGCCAGTTCTTGAGGGTCTTGATTTCCTGAACCGACGCTCTCGCCGCCTCCGGGTCGGACCAGAATCCGGGAAGAGCTTGCCGAGCCTCCAGGGAGCTCAACCGGTCTGATTTGCCGGACAAGTCAAAGAAAGTCTCGTAGTTCGGCAACGCGGCGTTGAAGATCCGTCAGACGATCGGCGAGCTCAGACATGCAAATCTCTCCCTAAGGGTGTCGCTGAAACCTAATGGGAGGCGCTCGTCGTTAGAAAATTTGCCGCCCACCCGCCAGGATCTCGTTCAACGCCTCCCGGAAATATCCGGTGGAATCGGCAATCTCCCGCCCCACCTGTTCGGCATACTCCTCCCAACTCTTCTTGATCTCCTCCTCGAACAGTTCCTTCAGATTCCCGTCGCGAAGTCCCTCCTGCCGCTTGCCCGGATGGTACACGACCATATCCGAGATCAGTGCCCGGGCCAACCGCTTGGCCTTGAGCGCCGGATCTTGAGAGAGAAATGGGTTCTGCGGCCGAGCCCCCGCCGGCGCTGGAGAGGAGGGCCGTGGTGGAGACGCTGGGGATAGAGCGGGCGGAGGGGTTGCCGGCTTGGGCGCTGCCGGCGCGGTTTGAGCCGGGATGGGAGCCGGACGCGGCGCAGACGGCGGAGGCGCCGCCGCTGCGGGCGGGTTCGAGGGTGCCGCTCTGATAGCGGGTGGAGCCGGTATGGGCCGCCCAGGCGCGACTCCCAAGGCTGGAGCGGCGGGCGTGGGGGGCATGCCCGTCGCCGGCTTCTGGGGACCCGCCGGACGTGGCGGAGACCCCGCCGATCCTGCTGCGGCCGGGGCTGCAGGCCGAGGAGTGGCACTGGGAGGAGCGGTGGGCCTCGGTGCCTCCGCAACCGGTTGGGGCATGGAGACCGGTGGTGTCGGCCCGGTTTCCTTCGCTGCCGGACGGGGCGGCGATGGCACCTCTTGCTCCCCCTCTCGCTTGACGGCAAAGACGGCGCTACAGACACTGCAGCGCGCCCGCACGCCTCCCTCGGGGACCTTGGCCGGGTCCACCCGGTAAATGGTGGCGCAGTTCGGGCAGGTAACGTTCATCTCAAGCTCCTCTAGGCTTCTCGCGAGAAGCCGGACCGGGACGTTCTTCTCCGTTTGCACCGTGTCGCCGATCGACCACAAAGACCGAGCCGGGTAGCGTCTTCGCGTAGCTCTTCATCTCGGTGGCAAGCTCGCTCACCTGGGCCGGATGCGCAAACCGGCGGTGCCGATTGGTGACGATGCCGATCGACAGCGTCATCAGCGGCACGCGGTGGAGCTGGCCACGCCGGTCCTTGCCGAAGAAGTAGCCGGCCCG
>DASUVR010000274.1:0-2266 GCA_036378855.1 Gemmatimonadales bacterium
CTCGATCTGCCCCGCCAACTCGCGCGCGCCGGCCTCGGACTGATTGTAATGCAGGGCCACGGTCATGCCCCGTTCCGCCAATGCCTGCGCCATGGCACGGCCCAACCGGCGCCCGGCGCCGGTCACCAGTGCCACCTTGCCCCGTAGCTCCATTAGTGAGAGCCGGAGCCCGGCGGTGCAATCGGTATGATTTGTCCGGTAACGGTTGACGACGGGCTGGCGAGGGCCAACACGCCCTCGGTGACTTCCTGCATCTCGACGTACTTCGCCTCACCTTCGCCCACGGCGGCAACGTTGTCCATGGTTCGTACCATGGCCGGTGCCACCGCGTTCACTCTGATTTGCCGGTCTTTCAGCTCGAGGGCAAGGCTTTGGCTGAACCCGGCCACGGCAGCCTTGGCGGCGCTGTAGATCGCCATCGGCGCCTGGGGACTGAAGTACGCGATAGAGGAGAAGTTGATGATGCACCCTCGACTTTGGCTCAAGGATTCAATGGCGGCCTGCGACACCAGCACAGCCGTTTTCAAGTTGATGGAAATCTCCCGGTCGATGGCCTGAACCGTGAGATCGCTGATGGGGCCGTAGGTGGTGAGACCTCCCGCCACATTCACCACTACATCCAGCCGACCAAAGTTCTTGAGGGCAATCTCCACCGCGAGTGCCGCGATGTCCGGCTGGGTGAGGTCGCCCGCACAGGGCCGGGCATCCACTCCCTGGGCCCCGAACTCCCGAACCCGTTCGGCCACTCCGACGGCGTTCCGGTCGCAGGCCACGATCTTTGCCCCGGCTTTTCCGAAGGCGAGTGCCACCGCATTGCCGATCTGCCCCGCGCGGCCTACCCCGGTGACCAGCACCACCTTGTCGGTGAACTCCTGCTTGGGGCTCAAGGTGCCAGACTTTCCACCACCAGCTCCGCTCCCGGTGCTCCGGCCTGGCTGTAGAGCACCAATCCATTGCGGTCGATCAGACAGACGGAACGGGAAACTCCCTTGCCATCCGGCTTCAGCGAGCCGTACGCGAGGCTGATGGCGAGGTTCGTATCCGACAGCAGAGGGAAAGGCAGCCCCAGTTTGGCCGCGTAATTCGCATGGCTCTCCACCGATGCGGGGTTTACCCCGAACGGGCGGATGTCATGGCTGGTGAAGGTCTCGATCTCGTCGCGCACGGCGGAGAGTTGGCGATTTCAGCCCGGTGTATTGTTGCCTGGGTAGAAGACCAGCAGCACTCGGTTCTTCTGCAGCAAATCGGTCAGCCGGTACCGCTGTCCATCCGACCCGTCGGCCGAGAAGTCGGGTGCGGGCGAGCCAGGTTGCAGCAGGGTCATGACGCCACCGCTCTCTCAGGTTGATTCTTCCACTCATCCAGACGATCCAGCCACTCCCGCGGCACCTGCTGTGAGCCCATGGCTCCGTGAGTGGTACCGGGCTCAGGATCACCATGCCAGTCGCTGCCCCCGGTCCGGAGGAGGTTCAACTCGATGGCGATATCGGTGAGCCGCGCGCGCAGGTCGGGATCGTGGCTGGGGTGCCGGGTCTCGATGGCGTCCAGGCCTTCTCCCTTGAATCGCTCAACGGTCTCGCGGGTTCCGCGGTCTTTCAGGTGCGCGACCGAGACCACACCTCCCGCCGCGTGCACCACCGAAGCCACCTCGGCAAAACTGGGGAGCGTCTTCTCGACGAACGCCGGACGGCCCCGTCCGATGAGACGGTCAAAGGCATCGTTGGCATTAGCGGCGCCGCCCTGCCGCACCAGCGCGCGAGCTACGTGGGGTCGTCCCACGGCGGCGTCGCCGGATTCCTGCAGCACGTTCTCGAACGAGAGGTCCACCCCCAGCCGCTGCAGGTGGCCCACCATCTCCCGGGCCCGCCGCACCCGATCTGCTCTGCAGCGTTCGAGAAAGGCCTCCAGTTCCGCCGAGTGCCAGGGGAGGAGGTATCCCAGAACGTGCATCTCGCCCCAGGGCGCGGCTGCGGAGAATTCACACCCGGCCACCACACGGACGCCGTAGCGCTCCCCGGCTGCCAGAGCCTCGGGTACTCCGGCGAGTGTATCGTGGTCGGTGAGTGCCACCGCGCTGAGACCGGCATCCCGCGCGCGACGCACCACTCCATCAGGAGACACTCTTCCGTCTGAGGCCGTCGAGTGGACGTGCAGGTCGACGGTCCCGGCGACCCCAGGAGAGCTCAGCGCAGATACCCCAGCTCGGGTGCGGTCCAGGAGGGCTGCGAGTGCCGGAGCAGCTCCTTCAGCTCCTGATCGCTCAGCT
>DASUVR010000275.1:0-2351 GCA_036378855.1 Gemmatimonadales bacterium
GATCTCCTCCTGCTCCAGGCGACTCTTCGGCTTCACTCCGGCAAACACGGTGGGCTGAAAGAAGAACCCCGGCTCGAGGTCTCCGCCCGAGGGGCGGGTTCCTCCCGTTACCAGCTCCGCTCCCTCTTTCCGCCCGATCTCGATGTACTGCTCCACCTTTTCTCGCGAGGCCTCATGGATGAGTGGGCCTACGTCAGTCTTGTCCTGCCTCCCATCGCCCAGCTTCAACGCCTGGGCCGCCTCCGCCAGACGGCGAACAAACCCGTCATGCACCTTCTGATGCACAATCAGACGGCTGGTCGCGGTGCAGCGTTGCCCCGTCGTGCCGAAGGCACCCCACAGCACACCTTCGAGCGCCAGGTCCTGATCGGCATCGTCCATCACGATCATTGCGTTCTTTCCACCCATCTCCAACGAGAGGCGCTTGTGCATGCGGCCGCAGGTCTCGCCGATGATCGAGCCGGTCTCGGTGGATCCGGTAAATGAGATGACGGGAACATCCGGATGCTCCACCAGCGCCTTGCCCACCGTCTCACCTCTGCCGTGGACCAGCTGCACGACCTCAGGAGGCAACCCAGCCTCCAGCAGGATCTCCACCAGCAGATGGACGGTGTGCGGCACGTCCTCCGACGGCTTGATGATCACCGAGTTCCCGCAGAGAAGCGCGGGGAACATCTTCCAGGTGGGAATCGCGAGCGGAAAGTTGAACGGCGTGATCAACCCCACCACACCAATGGGCCGCCGGTAGGTCATGGCCCACTTGGAGCGCAATTCCGACGGTACCACATGGCCGAACAACCGCCGGCCCTCGGTGGCTGCGTAGAACGCAGTATCGATCCCCTCCTGGACGTCCCCGCGAGTCTCGGCCAGCACCTTGCCCATCTCGCGGGTCATAGCGTTGGCGATGGCGTCCTTGCGCTGGACCAGAAGATCGCCGACCCGGCGGAGCACGTCGCCTCGTGCCGGCGGTGGCGTTTTCGACCAGATCTCGAATCCGCGCCTGGCCGAGCGGACGGCCGTATCGATGTCGCGGGGATCGGAATCGGGAAAGCGTCCGATCAGATCGTCAGGCCTGGCTGGATTGCGGTTGTCGAAGTAGGCCTGGGAGGCGGGCTCCACCCACTGGCCGCCGATGAAATTCTTGAAGGTCTGCGCGTCAACGGGCTTGCTGACGCGGGATTCGCGGACATTGAACGTGTTTGTCATAGATGCCTACTGAGCGGGGGCCTGCGTCGTCGGAGCGGCCGCAGGCGGTGCAGAGGGACAGGTCCATTCCAGTGACTGCTTGGCGTAACCGGTTCGCGGCAGGATCTCGCGGGCCGCGATGATGCCGGCCCAGCCAATGACCACGAGGGAGACGAGCATCGCTACGCCCTGGCGGTGGGTCCAGCTGTTGAAGGCGCCGAGGACACCCAGCATTATGGCCAGCACCGCGGCACCCAGAAAGAAGATGAGCCGAATCCCGCAAGCCTTGTCGTAGGGCCACACTACGAGCGCAACCGCAAGTATCGTGGCCACCACGGTCCAGAGCCACGTCAAGGCTACGAACCGGCGCCGGGGAGGAGCCGGGGTCGGCACCGTCACGGGAGAAGTCGTGGAGGGTCCCGACTTCGAAATGGCGCGGTCGATGTTGGCGAGCTCTTTGTCCCAGTCTCTCGGCTGCTCGGTCATTCGGGGCCTCGGTTCAGACCAAATCGTTCCATTTTCTTGTAGAGATTGGAACGGGGAATTTTGATGGCTCGGGCCGTTTCCGACAGGTTCCAGTCGTGCTGTCGCAACTGCTGAACCAGGAATTTCTTTTCCGCTTCGAGCTTGAAGTCTTCCAGACTAGGGCTCTCGCCGTTGGGGCCCATGATGCCGGGCAGCAGGTGATCGATGTCCTCGGCGGTGACCTTCTTGCCCGAAGCCAGAATAAGCACCCGCTCCACCGCGTTGCGCAGCTCGCGAATATTGCCGGGCCAGGGCCGAGTCTGCAGCCGGCGCACTGCCTCGTCGCTGAACTTCCTTCCGGGCACCCCCGCGCTGGCGGACAGCTGGTCGGCGAAGTAGCCCACCAGCGCCGGAATGTCGGCCCGGCGCTCGCGTAGCGGCGGCACCCGGATGGGCACGACGTTGAGCCGGTACAGGAGATCTTCGCGGAATCGTCCCTCGGTGATCTCCTGCTCCAGATCCTTATTTGTGGCGGCCAGCACCCGGACGTCTACTTGAACCGGCTTCGACCCGCCGATCCGGGTGACCACTCCTTCCTGCAGCACCCGAAGCAGCTTGGACTGCGCAGAGAGGGACATGTCCCCGATCTCGTCGAGGAAGAGGGTTCCTCCATCGGCTTGCTCGAACTTCCCTGCTCTGTC
>DASUVR010000276.1:0-5478 GCA_036378855.1 Gemmatimonadales bacterium
CAAATACGGTTTCGGCCCCCCTCGCGTGTTGGCTCGGGGCAGGCTCCTCGCTGCGCTCGGGGTGACGGCTAGCATCGGTCTCTGCCTGATTGCGGGTTGCACCAGCCCGGAGGTGGGCCGTCCCCCGGGCCATCCCGGAGCGGACGTCAAGAACTGGGGCAATCCAGTCAGGATGCACGCGGGCGCCGAGCCCTATCACGACACACCCTGTGTGACGGAAGGCGTGGAATGTCACGGACCGCCGGCGGTCTTCGGAGCGACCCGGCCACCCGACTAGCCGAGGTCGCGCAGCGGCGGCCGGAATGGCAAGGCTGGATTGGTTTGCTGGATGTGGCGCGGCGGGCAATGAACGAAACGTGGTCTGTGGCTCTGACTCCAGCCCGCCCATCTCCTGGCGCAGGCCCGCGTGAGCCCCTGCTGCACAACCGCACTCTCAGAGTGGATGCCGGGCCCGCTCGGGCGTTGATCGACGAGCTCGGCCTTCGTCTCTCGCGCGCCGATTCCCTGGCGCTCCTCTCAGCGGCGATCGGCGGAGACACTGCCATCATTCAGCGCCTGGCGGCGCAGCTGGAGGTCGATGCCGCGGCGCTCGAATCGCGGGCGCAGATGGCCGCGCTCCCCTTGCTTCAGGCCTGCCGGCAACAGCTGCAGAGTCTCCTGCCCCAGTTCTGGTCCGAAAGCTATTGCCCCATCTGCGCGGCCTGGCCGGTGCTAGCCGAGCGGCGCGGGCTGGATCGGAGTCGCCGGCTCCGGTGCGGTCGTTGCGCCACCGACTGGGAGGTCGAGTGGCTCTACTGCATCTACTGTGGCGAGCGAGACCACAGGAAGCTCGGTACGCTGTTGCCCGATGAATCGGGAGAAATGCTAAAGGTGGAAACCTGCGACACCTGTCATGGCTATCTCAAGTCGATCGCGAGTCTGCAGGGTTTTCAGCCACTCGAGCTGCTGCTACAGGACCTGGAGACAGTCGAGCTGGATCTGGTAGCGCTGGAGCGTGGCTATCATCGGCCGCAGCAATCAGGGTTTCCCCTCACAATGCAGCTGTGTGATGATGCGTCCGGCGCAGGTTTGTAGCCGTCTCCTTTCCGCCCTGGATGCCGCAGAGGGCCGCCGGCGCCGGCGCAAGCGGAACACCACACCAGACTCGATCGGCCTGGATCTCAAGCGCACCATACTGGAAGAGACGGTCCGTCAGGATCCCGAACCGGGTGAATATGAGCAGTGGCTGACTGAGTGCTGCCTCAACAGCGGCAGCGCGAGCGGGCCGAGGCTCGCGATGGCTCGCGAAGTTCTTGCCGATTGGAACCTGGCACAACAATCCACCTTCTTTCGAAGCTGGCTGGAGCAGGGCGCGCCCTCAGACGACGCGACGTCATAGCCTCGGAAGTCTGAAACTGGTGATTGGGATCACGACTTGCCCACGCCCTCCAACCGCCCCGAATCGCACTCCTCCTGTGACACTGACCACGGCTGATCGTTTCCGATCAGTCCATAGTGAGCGCCGAGTCGAGGGCTCAGGCGTCGCCTCTGGGCTCGTCGTCAACGCTGGCGACCTCACGCGGGAGAAGTCGTAATCCGGCGCGAGCCGTGGATTTTCGGTCCACTCACCCTGACGACGACGGAGGCGCGCCCAGTGACTGCTGGTCCCGGGCACTCGGAGTCGGACAGCCTGCCTCGCACAACGCTGCTGGTTGTGGACGACGAGGAGATGGTGCGAAGGCTGGCGGCTCGCATGCTTGTCACTCTGGGCTTTCGAGTGCTGGTGGCCGGGAGTGGACAGGAGGCGGTTCGGCTGCTCCGCCGCGGGGCACACCGGATCGATGGGGTGGTAACTGACGTGGCCATGCCGGGCATCGGAGGCCGCGAGCTGGGAGAGACGATTCTGCGGTGCTGGCCCCAGATCCGGGTGCTCTACATGTCGGGTTTTGCGGAACGGCGGATGGTCACCAATGGATCGCTCGATCCAACGGTTCCCTTCATTCAGAAGCCCTTCACTTCAGAACAGCTGGGTAGGAAAGTGCGCGAGCTGCTTGCGCCCACGCTGGAGCAGTAGCTAGTGCAGCATCTCGGTGCGGGTCTGCAGATCGAAATGCTTGGCTAACACGTAGGTCACCCAGTCCTTTACCTGAATCCAGAGCCCCTCCATCTCATCCCGGTATTCCCCCTCCTGGACCACCCGATACCACACCGAGGGTTCCACGCCGGGATACAGGTGAGCACAGTCCGGTTTCAATCGGGCTTCGAGATTTCTGTCGCCGCTCTGCGGGGTAAGAACACTGCGTGAGGACTGCAGACGCGCCGGAAAGCGCTGGGATGGGGAATAGCGATCAGACTCCAGCATGGGGCAACTCTCCCGGCAGGACCGACCTATAGTAAACAGCGCCCCGGGCAAAGCGAAACCCCCGAAGATTGCCCCAAACCTACAGGATCTTCTTCCCGAACGCGGACTGAACCAGCTCCACCGCGAACTCGGCTGACGTGTTGCCCTCGTCGAGAATGGGGTTAACCTCGACCACCTCGAGCGAGGTCATTACGCCGGTGTCAGCGATGACCTCCATGATGAGATGGGCCTCCCGGTAATCCAGCCCTCCCTTTACCGGAGTACCGACGCCGGGGGTGACCGAAGGATCGACGGCGTCGAGGTCCAGACTCACATGCACGAAGTCCGTTCCGGCAGTGACGTGGGCAAGGGCCTTTTTCATGACACTGGGGACCCCGTGCCGGTCGATGTCGGACATGGTGTTGACCTGCACGCCGGTCTCCTTCAACCGCTTCTTTTCTCCGGCATCCAGACTGCGAATTCCGACCAGCGCAACGTTGGCTGGATCCACCTTGGGCGTAGGCCCTCCGACGCTGGTCAGCTCCGGAGCGCCAAAGCCAAGCAGAGCGGCGAGAGGCATTCCGTGGATATTTCCGGAGGGCGAGCTTTCGGGGGTGTTGATGTCGCCGTGGGCATCGATCCAGAGAAGCCCGAGCTTCTTGCCCTGACCATGGGCAAAGGCGGCAATGCCGGACACCGTTCCCACGGCAATGGAGTGATCTCCCCCCAGCACCAGCGGGAAGTGTTTCAGCCCCATGATCCGCTCGACCTTTCGCGCCAGAGCCGTGGCTGCCCGGGCAATCTCGGGGAGATACCGTGCCCGCTCGTTACCCACCTTCAGCTCTTCGATATTCTTGATGACGATGTCGCCCTCATCCACGACCTTGTGACCCAACTCTGTCAGACGCGCGCCCATGCCGGCAATCCGGATAGCGGACGGGCCCATGTCCACGCCGCGCCGCCCCGAACCCAGATCCATCGGCACGCCGAGGACGTGAATGATCACCGGCCAACCCGGCGGACTGCCGCGCTGGTCCGAGGAACCCAACGTACGCGGCCAAGGGGCACCCGTCCCCGGGCATCCAGCCGCACCCCCTCTCGGGCCAGCAACTGTTGCTGCACCAGCTCGGCGCCGGCCACCGAGCGACGACTGACCGCGCCCTGGGCGTTGACCACCCGATGCCAGGGCACGGTGCTATTGGAGGGAAGAGCGTGCAGCGCGTATCCAACTTGCCTGGCGCGGCCCGGGAGACCCGCGAGCGTCGCGACCTGACCGTAGGTCGCCACCCGCCCGCGGGGAATTCGGCGGACAACTCGATAGATTCGGTGGTAGGTCACCCGGATCAGGCGCGCCGTCTCATCCCCGCTGCGAGGAGCACCACGCCAGCGACGATGGCGGCTCCGCCAACCCAGGTCGGGACCGCATGCTTCTCCTCTACGGAAGCCTTGAGGTCTCCAACCCTCAACACCTCATCCCGGGACTTATAACTCGCGCCGCGGAAGATGATGAAGGCCCCAAGGGCCAGGAGAACGATGCCGATCAGCGAGAGAGGTCGCATGGTTCGCTCCAAGCAAGAGGGTTCATTCCCGGTGCTTCCAGATCGTGAGCAGATAGAGACTGGCCGCCAGCACGATCAGCCCGGCAATGATGGGACCGGGGCCGCCATAGTTCTCGAAATTGAATGGTGCCGCAACGGGTCCACTGGCGCCCCGAATGATGGTGAGTACGCCGAACGCTATGCCGGCTACACCCAGCAGCGCGAGAATGGCAAAGAGCGCTCGCATGTTTGCCTCGGAGGAAAGCGTGAGTGGTCCCGACCGAACTTGGCGTGACTAGTGTAGCCGTTCGCGGCCCGCAGGGGGAGGCCCCGGGGTCTTCCCGGGACAGCGCGCAAACCGCGGAAGTCAGGGTGCCGGAGCCCTCGCCGCTGGCGGTCCGGTATTACCGGAGCGGGAATGTGTTGTGGGCAGTCGGCACCGCCCTCAGCCTGCTCCTGCCCGCACTGCTTCTGTACACCGGATGGTCCTCTCGAATGCGCTCGCTGGCTTTCCGGCTGGGCCGTTCCTGGCTGCCCGCCCTGATGGTGTACGCCCTGCTGTTTACCGCGATATCCGCGATCCTGGGACTGCCGCTCGCATTCTACGAAGGCTTTGTCCGGCAGCACGCCTACGGACTTTCGAACCAGAGCCTGAACAAGTGGGTGGGAGACTGGCTCAAGGGAGTTGGGCTGAGCGGGCTGGGCCTGGCGCTGGTCCTGTGGATTCCTTACCTCCTGCTTCGGCGGAGCCGGCGCTGGTGGCTCTACGCCGGGCTGGCCAGTGCGCCCATCGCAACCTTCCTGCTGATCGTGGCACCGGTCTGGATCGATCCCCTGTTCAATCACTTCGGGCCGATGAAAGATCACGTGCTGGAGCAGCGCATCCTGCGATTGGCCGAGCGGGCCGGGATCGAGGGCAGCAGAGTCTACCAGGTGGACAAGAGCGTCGACACCAAAACGATCAACGCGTACGTGACCGGCGTAGGTGCCACCAAGCGAATCGTTCTGTGGGACACGATCCTGGAGAAGCTGAATCCGGATCAAGTGGCGTTCGTGGCCTCCCATGAAATGGGGCATTTCGTGCTGGGGCACGTGGCCGCGCTGATCGGAGTCATCACGCTCCTGGTGACGCTCTCCCTCTATGTGGTGCACCGGCTGGCGGGGCGGCTGATCTCTCGCTCCTCCAACCGCTTTGGCTTCGATCGTCTGTCGGACTTCGCGTCGCTGCCTCTACTGCTGTTGTTGTCTACGGCGGTCTCGCTGATCACCACACCACTGGTGCTGGCGTATACCCGGCATCAGGAGCACGAAGCCGACCGCTTTGCGCTCGAGCTCACCCGGGACAACCATGCCGGCGCCACCACGTTCGTGCGGCTGCAGCAGGAAAACCTCGCGGTGCCCCGGCCCGGCGCATTGTACCGGCTGTGGCGGGGTAGTCATCCGTCGCTGGGCGAGAGGGTCGATTTTGCCAACCAGTATCGCCCGTGGGAAACCGGGCAGCCGTTGCGCTACGGCGGGCTGTTCCGCTGACGCGCCGTCACCTGTGTCGCTCGTCACGGCGACGGAGCACGCCGACGCACATATACGTTGCGCATTAAGGCCAAGCGCCGTTCTCCGCCT
>DASUVR010000277.1:0-2622 GCA_036378855.1 Gemmatimonadales bacterium
GGTTGCACCTCGAGCATCCCGAGCTCGTGACTGGCGTCGGCGGGATTCCGGAGATGTGCTTTCTCCATTATGCCGACGACACCGTGTCTCGCTCGGTGACCGCGGCCTGCGCCCACTCTGGTCTGCTGTTCAAGCGTTCGGCCTACAACTTCGTCTCCCTGGCCCACGATGGAGCCACGGTCGATCGCACGCTCGCCCTGCTTGCCGAGGCCCTCTCGACCGTGGCCAAACCTGCCTAAATTGTGGGGTGGGTCTGTTTTTTTCCTACAGGAGGAGATATGTCACCCCGCAAACCTACCGTCGATGATTTCGACGACGTGGACGATGAAGACGGCACCCTGGAGGAAGAGGTTGCCACTAACGCCGATCTGAAGTTGACAGTTACCGATGAGAGTGAAGCGGGTCTGGGGGGGCTGCCTCAGAATCTGCCCGAAGAGGAGGAGTAGAGGAAGCAACGGGTGCTCATCGACGTCCACGCCCATTTCCTGCACGATCGCTCCCCCCGCACCGACTGGCGAGAACGCAATGCCAGCCGGTTGCGAGCCGGGGAGCGCGTCGGTATTACGGTTCATGTCGCCTCGATTCTCGGCAGCTGGGGCGCCACCTCTCCCATCTACTTTCCCTCTCCCAGCGATATCGAGTACGGCAACAGCTTCCTCCTGGCGCTCCAACGGGAGCATCCTGCCGGCGTCCGCGGCTACGCCGTCGTCAATCCGAACTTTCAGCGCCACGCGCTCAGCGAGCTGGCTCGCTGCCTCGACGCCGGCATGGTTGGAATCAAGCTGGCGGCAAGCCGCAGGGCTGACGATCCTCTGCTGGATCCGATCTGCCGGGTAGCGGGTGAGCGTAGAGTCCCCGTGCTCCACCATATCTGGCAGCACCGGCGGCGGGACTATCCGGGGCAGGAAGCGAGCGACGCGCTCGAGCTGGGAGCGCTGGCCTCCCGGCATCCCGGCGTCAATTTCCTGCTGGCGCACATCGGGGGCGGAGGTGACTGGATCCACTCGCTGGCGGCCATTCGGTCGGTCCCGAACGTGTACGTCGACCTGTCCGGCAGCGGCGTGGATGGCGGAATGCTGGAGGCCTGTGTCCAGGCCGTAGGTGTCGAGCGGCTGGTGTGGGGATGTGATCTGACGATCGATACCGGCTGGGCCAAGCTCCGCTACCTGGAGCATCTGCTTTCTCCCGACCAGCTCGACCTGATTCGGTGGCGCAATGCCGCACGGATCTTTCCCCCCAATGCGTTCCCCACCGATTGATGCGCCTGGACGTCAATAGCTTCGTGGGCGCCTATCCCTTCCGGCGAGTGCCTGGGACCTCGATGGAGGCGCTGCTCCAGTCCATGGAGCGGATTGCCGTGGATCAGGCCTGGATCAGCCACCTGCCCAGTGTGTTCTGGCGAGACCCGGCCGAGGGAAACGCGTGGCTGTACCAGATCACCGACGGCAGCGAGCAACTGCGCCCGGTTCCGGCAATTCATCCTGGGCTGAAGGGATGGGAGCAAGCGATTCGTGAGGCGCGGTCCCGCGGCGCCCCGGCGGTGAGATGTGATCCGACCTACTACGCGCTCGACCCCACCGGCACCGAGATGCGATCGTTGGTGCAAACCACTGCCGGTGAGAACATGGCGCTAATGATGGCGGTGCGTCTCGAAGACGCCCGGCAGCGCCACCCCAACGATCGTGCTCCCGAGCTGCCAGCAGCCGCAGTCAGGACTCTGCTGCGGACCAATCCCGCGCTGCGGTTGCTCATCACCCATGCGGACCGGAGCTTCATTGAGGAGGTGCACTTCGGGTCCACCCCCGAGGAGTCCGCCCGGATCTGGTGGGACATATGCTGGATCTGGGGGCCGCCGGAAGATCACCTGGAGACCCTGCTGCGCACCGTTGGAGTGGACCGCTTCGTCTTTGGGACCGGCCAGCCGCTTCGGCTGCCGGAGAACAGCGTCGCCAAGCTGGATCTTCTCGCTCTTAGTCCCGAGCACCGCTCGGCCATAGAGGCGGAGAACGCCATGACGCTCAGCCGCAGCTCGATCAAGAGCAAGACCTCCCGGGTAAAGGCGTGACCCAAGACGTCAGCTGGTTGATCCAGCGTCTCGATGGCGCACTCATCCCGGCGGTACCGGTTCCGTTTCGAGGCGGAGATCTCGACCCGGCTGCGCAACGCTCATATGCCGGCTGGATGGCCGGCCAGCCGATAGCTGGAGTGGCGGTCTGGGCCCACACCGGACGGGGACCCCACCTCAGCGCCGAGCAGCGCAGACTGGTGCTCGATATTTGGCGCGAGGCGCTCCCGGATCGCGTTTTGGTTGCCGGTGCCCGAGACATCACCATGGCCATCGAAGCCCGCCGGGGAAAGGCCGATGCGCTGCTGGCCTTTCCTCAGTCCAGCGATCCCGTTGGACATCACCAGCGGCTCAGCCGGGAGCTTCCGGTCATCGCGTTCTATCTGTACGAAGCTGCCGGCGGAGTGGACTACGACAACCACACCTTGCACGCCATTCTCGATCTGCCCAACGTGGTGGGGATCAAGGTCGCTACCCTCGATTCCGTGATCACCTTTCAGCGAATCGCGGCGGTCCTCCGAGACCATCCCGACAAGCTGCTCATCACCGGCGAAGAT
>DASUVR010000278.1:0-5712 GCA_036378855.1 Gemmatimonadales bacterium
GAAAGCCACGCTGCGCCAAGTACGGCCACCAGGACAGTCAGCGCCAGAGCCAAGAGAAACCAGCGGGTTATCCCCTTGCGAAGCAACTCCAGTGCGTCGAGCGACTGCGTCACCAGGAGCCGGGCTGTATCCGTAGTTGCCCCGGGGCCGGTGGTGAGATCGATGTACGGCAAGCGCAGCTCGCGAACAATACGGCTGCCAGGCGCAGAGGTCGTTGCCGCCCCTGGATACTGCAACCTGACGGCCAGGCCCGAGTCGCGCAGCGGCCCTCCCAGGAGCCGAGGGTCCGCTTTCACTCCTCCAGAGATTTTGAATGCTCGGTTAGCAATGCGGATCGAGTCGATTCGAGTCAGCGCGAGCACGGATGAATCGGGAGTGCGGGCACGGAGTAACACCAGCGAGTCCGGCCCGCTTTCCAGCAAGCGGGGAAGTTGTGGCTCCAGCTGGTCGAACTCGTTGCGAAAGTGACCGGAGCTGAGAATCCGTCCGTTGGAATCCTGAACCTGAAGCAGGTCGAGTCCGGAAAGTCGCATTGCCTGCCCTGCGAGATCGAGCAGATACGGTCGATTGGCAACGTCGCCCTGGACGGCCAGGCGGAAGCGGTTGTCTTTCGACAGCTGGACCACGATAGCCTGGAGCCGTTGCTCGACCACGCCGCTCTCCCGCCTCAGGTCGGACTCGAGAACGGCCGCCATGGCTTCCACTCGCGCCTGGTATTCCCGGGTGAGCCGGCGATCCAGCTCCCGCCGCACCCCCAGCGCCAGCGCGCCCAGCGGGATCAGCACGGCGAGGAGGATGGAAGCGAACACTCTGCTCCGGAAGCTCAGCGGGAAGTCTCCTGCTGTAGGTCTGCCTCCGTGAGAAAGCGGGGAGTTCCGTCCCAGTCCACGCTGAGGGTCGGCGAACCTCGCCGGACGATCGCCTGCTGGCGGGTGTCGATTAACGGATAGAGGCGCCCTCGGCCCGTCCATTGGGCCGACTCGCGACAGGGCGAAGCCGATTGCAGAGGGATGGCCACGATATAGCCGCGATCGGCCCCTCGCTCGAGCTCGGCTGCAAAGCGGAGGGGATCTAACCCCAGTGCGCTCAGCGGGCTCCGGTCATTGGCCACGGCCACCAGACGCTCAGCGAGCTGCCGAGCGACAGGGTCAGTTTGCTGGTAGACGATCCGTGATCCCGTTGGAGTTGTCCCGACCATGGAAACTTCGACGGAGCAGGGACTGGAATTCCACCAGTATCGGCTCGCGGATGGGCGAGCGTCGGTCTGCACCACATCTCGAACCAGGGACAGCGTCAGGGTTGAATCCAAAGTTGGGGCCACGACCTGGGCCCCCGGGTGCTGCAGGAGGGCATAGGTTCGGTCCCATGGCAGCGGATAGGTTTTGAGCTCGCTCGTACCGGCTGCGTAATCAATCACCTGAGGGTCACCCGACACCACCAGATCGGCGCCCGCATCGAGAGCGTCTCTCAGGTCTCTGGTGCCTGCAACGGCAATCTCGAGGATCGCTCGACCCGGCCCCAGGGAGACGGTCAGCCGACCCTCGCTCAGTCTGGTCGCTATGCTGGTGGAAACCACGGACCAGAGCGGACCGGCAAAGACTCCAGGCAGCGAATCGCGCAGGTCCTTCATGGTCACCCGCAGCGTGCGATCGTCGATGGCCCGCACTGAATCCAGTCCCGCCTCGCGCAGCGCGCTGTCCCGGCGAATCCAGTCGGCCTCGATGCTATGGGCAGTCAGGCTGCTGCCATCGGGGAATCGGACTCCGTCGCGCAGCACAAAGGTCCAGATGCGGGCTGTGGTATCGCTCTGCCAGGAGGCGGCCAGAAAGGACCGGAGCTTACCTTGGCAGTCGAGTCTAACCAGGCTTGGAAACAGTTGGCGAAAGACCAGCCGCTCATCCTGGTTGGCCGGCACTGGGGCGTGAGAGAATTCGAGCCCATTGGAGAGGGCGATCGTGACCGTGTCCAGCCGCTGGGTAGAGTCAGCAGCGATGAGGCATGGGTCTTCCGACTGCGTCTGCGGAGGAGAGGGTGAAGGCGTCGGAGCGGAGGCTGGAGCGCAACCGTCGAGCGTCAGCGCAGCGAGGCCGAAGGCGGCGGCTCCCGCTAGGAGCCGACGACCACGAATGGGCTGCCCCCCAGCTTCGCTTTGATTTGCGGTACGGCCGCGGCGGCCTCTGCCTTGGTCCGGTAATCACCGACGCGCACCTTGTAGAGCCCCGCTTCCTCAACGGTGATCGGATCGAGTCCTTTGGATTTCAACCTGGCGGCCACCGACTCGGCGGTGGCCTTGTTCCGTACCGCGGTGATCTGGATCCGATAATGGGTTGCCGCAGTCGGAGCGGAGGCTGAGTCCGTTCGAGTGGTGTTCGTGGGCTGGCGCGGGGTTGGAGCCGGAGCCGGACCGGGCGTCGGCGCGCGGCCGGTGTCGCTGCCCGGTGCGGGGACCAAAGTCGTCTCGGAGGTCGCCCCAGCGATTGTCGGCTGGGAGTCCACCGGAGTCGCGGCTCTGGGCTGGGTGTCGGCTCGGGCCGGTGCCGCAGCGGCGGCGAACTGACCGCAACGCTGATGCAGGTATCGAAGCTGGTTCTGCAGCTCCAGGTTGGCCGAGGGGTCTTTCAGGCCATCGGTAATCCAGCGACACGCCAGGTCGGGCTTCTTCTGGTCGAAGTAGGTGCGGGCTGCCCAATATGATGCCTGCGGTACCAGTGGACTGCCGGGATAGTCTAGTCGAATGCGTTCGAGGTTCCGGGCTGCGCCGTCCAGATTGCCGCTGGCGTAGTCCAGCTGCACCAGCCGGAGCAGGGCATCATCGGCCCAGCTGGAGGACGAATACTCCACTGCCACCCGCTGCAGCTGACGCCGCATATCGGAGGCATCGTTGGCCACCATGGCCTGAGTGTAGACGATTTGCGGGTATAAAGAGTCGGTTGGCGCAGTGGCGCTGAGCAGCTGCTGGACCTTCATCCGCGCCGAGTCGCTATCACCTTCCTGGGCATCGCGGATCACTTCGACCAGTCGGGGATCGGTCTGCGCGGCTGTGAAGGAGGCGGAAAGGGCGGAGAGGGCGGAAAGGACGGAGAGGACGGACATGACCCGAGAGCGAGCGCGGTCCCGTCCAGCATTGGGCACTTCGCTTTTAAACTTTTCGCCTTCTCCGGTTTCTCCGGCTTTTTTCACCCCAATGCCCAACACGAGATCGGTCAGCACTCCCCGCTCATCGGAGATGGTGGTGCTTTTGAGCGCCTGATCGGCCTGAAGGCAGGCCTCGAGTGCCGCATCGATCCGCCGGGCCGGCCAGCGTTCGGCCAATCGCGACCAGCGAGACGCCTCTTCCTTATAGCTTAGCAGACCAACCGGCCGGTTCTTCAACAGCGCCTTGAACACGGCGTCTTCCAGGGCCCGGCCTCGGAGACCCTTGTCCTGGAAGCGGCGGGCAATGCCGAGGCCGATGAGGGTGGTGCCCAGGAGGGTCACCAGCTTCACACCCGACATTCCGGGTTGGGCGAGAATTGCCGGCAAGAGCGTTATGGCACGACCGGTTTGTCCCTCGAGAATCGCGGCTCGCCAATCCCACTGGGTTTCCCCTTGCCTCACGCCGATGAGCCGGCCCACCCTCTCGGGCGTGAGCGGCTCGTCTGCCGGCAGGGACGCCAGCTTAGCCAGTTCGGAGCTCAGGGCCGCGAGATCGGAGCCGATCGCCTGCACCAAATGCTCCGCCGCCGGGCCGTCGAGGTTCACCCCCTGGGTGACAGCTCGGTGCAACAACCACTTGACCGCTCGCTCGGTGGGAAGGGGATCCAGCCGCACGAGATACGAGCCTCGGACAAGCTCCTTGTCTTCGGCCTCTTCACCGGATCCCTGCACCAGCACCACAACCGTTTCCGGGCTGGGCCGCTCCAGGTAACGCTGGAATTCGGATTTCGACTTGGTCTTGCGGCGCCACGCTTCCACCTCTCGGATGACCACGGCGCGCCGCTGGGCCATCATCGGAAGCGTGTTGCACAAAGCGTGGATTTCTTCCGGATCGAGTTGGGCGGCGGAACGCTGGTCGAGGTTGAATTCCCGCATGGCAGGATCCAGCGCCCGGTCCAGAATGGCCCGTACTGCCTCGTCCTTGAGCACGTCTTCGAGGCCATACAGGTAATAGACCGGGGCGAGCTCGCCTTTATTGAGAGAGCGGAACAGCGCATCAAACGAGTGTGCCGGCATGGTGAAGGCTAACGTACCCCCTGCAATTCAGTCTCGTAAGACGCCCCGCCAGCCGGCCTCAGCGGCGGAACCCCTGAATGAACATCAGCGCTACCAGCGTCTTGCCGTCGGAAATTTCCCCGCTCCGGATCATGTTCATGGCCTCGGACCAACGCCGGGTATGAACCTCCATGAACTCGTCGGCTTCGCGCTTGTGAGTGCCCTTTTTCAGCTCGTGTGCCAGGAAAAGGTGAATCTTCTCATCGGTGAACCCGGGCGTGGTATAGATCGTGGTGAGCCGGGCCAATACGTCGGCCGTCATCCCGATCTCCTCTTCCAGTTCGCGCTGAGCACAGGTTGCAGGAGTCTCGCCGGGGTCGAGTCTCCCCGCCGGGATCTCCCATATATACCCGTTAGCGGCGTGGCGGAACTGGCGGATCAGGTGAATCCGCGGGTCGGGAGCGCGCGGCTCATCCAGAAAAGGAACCACCGCCGAAGCCCCCGGGTGACGAATCATCTCCAGCTGGCCGGTGGATTGATTGGGAAACTGGACGGTGTCGCGGTCCAGGTTGATGATCCTGCCGCTGTACAGGCGTTCGGAGGAGACGAGCGTCATGGCGCGGAGCGGTGAAAGGCGAGAGTTGAGGCCGAGGCGCGAAGCCACGCCACCGGGATCTTGAAGGCCTCGGCAGCCAGGTAACGCAGCTCGAGCACCGGGTTATCCGAGATGGGGCTGCTCTCCGTGGGTGAGGTATACGCCTCGAGTCCGGTTCGCCGTGCCTCGAGCCGCAACCGAAACATGTGAAAGGGATCGCTGACCAGGATGACCCGTTTCAGATGGGCCGCCTGGAGCCAGCCGGCAACGGCAGTCATCGAGGCCCGGGTCGAGCGGCCCTGAGGCTGGGAGATCACCGCATCCGGCGGCACCTTGCGGTTCAGCAGGTAGTGCCGGGCGACGGTCGCTTCGCTCATTGTGTCTCCCCGGCCGACTCCCCCGGTCACCACCAGCCGGGGGGCAAGACCTTCCCGGTAAAGCTGCAGCGCGTGATCCAGCCGCGCCCGAAAGACCGGCGATGGCCGTCCGTTGTACTGGGCGGCGCCCAGTACCACGATGGCGTCCGCTGGATGCCGCTGATCCTCCTGGCTCACCACGAGGACCATCACCAGGGCCACCGTGTACACCGAGCCGGCGGCCAGGATGATCAGCCCGAGCGCCCGGCGAAACTTCTGGAACGGCGAACGACGAGCGGGCCGTCCCCCGGTCACAAGTCGAAGCTCTCGCCGTGGCTGGGGACTCGCACGTCGCGCACGCCCTCTTCCCGGAGAATCGCTGCCATGGCCTCCAGTGCCGGCGGTTCTCCGTGGACTACGAACGCCCGGCGAATCGGCCCGCCCAGCCGACGAACCCAGGCGCGGAGCTCGTCGCGGTCTGCATGAGCGGAGTACCCGGTGATCGACTCCACCTCAGCTCTGCGTTCGTGCTCCTGGCCCAGAAAGCGAACCCGTTCCTGCCCGCTCTCG
>DASUVR010000279.1:0-5759 GCA_036378855.1 Gemmatimonadales bacterium
GATGGTGTGTCCTCGCTCCTCAGCGATGGCTGCTGCCGCGGTGCCCATCTTGCCGTTGCCGATGATGGCAATGTGCATCAGTCGCTTCCGAAGAATTCACGATGCAGCCGCCGCACCACGTCAGGGCCGTCCTCCTGCCGCACAACGAAGGTCATGTTGATCGAGGAGCAGCCCTGGGAGATCACCTCAACGTTGGCCGGCCACACGGCATTGAAGACTCGTGCCGCCAGGCCGGGTGTATGGCGCAGGCCGATCCCGACCACGGCAATGATTGCCCGCCGATCTTCGACCCATACCTCGCCCAGCTCTTCCAGATCGCGCAGCAGCGGACTGAGCCGTGAGCGATCCTCAATGGTGATCGAGATGCTGATCTCGCCGCTTGCCAGGACGTCGACCACAGTCTCATGACGTTCGAAAATCTCGAACAGGGCGCGCAGGAAGCCAAAGGCGCCCAGCATGCGGGGTGCACGGAGGTTGATGACCGTGATCCCCTGCTTCCAGGAGATCGAGCGGATCGGAGAGTCGCCCACCTGCTCCACGACTGCCTCCGGCTCGATCGTGGTTCCGCTGCGGTCGGGGTGCCGGGAGTTCAGAATCACGATCGGAATGCCCGACCGCACCAGTGGTAGTGCCGTGGCCGGGTGCAGGATCTTGGCGCCGAAGGTGGCGAGCTCAGCGGCCTCTTCGTAACTCGCCGCCTTAAGCGTCCGCGCACTGGGCACGATGCGGGGGTCGGCAGTCATCAGACCATCCACATCGGTCCAGATCTCGACCCGGCTCACCTCCAGTGCCGCGCCAAGCAGCGCGGCGGTAAAGTCGGATCCGCCCCGGCCCAGGGTAGTGCTGGCGCCGGTCGCGGTGGCGCCGATGAACCCCTGGGTGACCGGCACCTGCCCGGCCTCGCAAAGCGGCCGCAAACACTCCCGAGCTCGAGTGTTGATGACCTGTGTGTAGGGTGTGGCCCGGGTGAAGCGTGCGTCCGTCACCATTATTGGCCGGACGTCGATCCAGGTGACATTGACGCCCCCACCACTCAGCGCGCCGGCCACGAGCCTCGAGCTCCACAGCTCTCCCCTTCCGGCAATGGCATCCAGCTGCGCCGGGGTCGGGCGCCGGTCTCGCAGATGGTTGAGCTCCAACCGAAGCGCTTCACCATCGGCCTCAATGCTGTCCAGTGCTGCCTCCGCACCAGGCAACGCATGGGCAATTTGCCGGTGGCGATCGAGCAGACTGCGAAGTGCCTGATCCAGCGTGGCTGGCTCCTCGGTCTCCGCCTGCGCCGCGAGACTCAACAGACCGTCGGTCACACCCGCCAGGGCGGACACCACGATCACCGGGCGTTCCGGAATCCGGCTCCGGACGATATCGATCAAACGCGCGACGGCCTCGGAATCCGCCACCGAGGTTCCCCCGAACTTGGCGATGATCATCCAGCCCGTCCGGCCGAGCGGGGAACTCGGCCTTCCGCCACCAGAAGCTCGGCGATCTGCACCGCCTGTCCTGCGGCACCCCGAACGGTGTTGTGTCCCAGCACTACCATGCGAAGATCGAGCACCGGACAGGGGCGTACCCTTCCGACCGTCACCGCCATGCCGCCGCCGCGCTCGAGGTCCAACCGGGACTGCGGACGGTCGATTCGCTCATCCACTTCCACGGGTAAAACTGGCGAGGAAGGCAGCTGGCAAACCCGGGGCGAGCCGCGGAAGCCGCGGAGAGCCTCGATGGCCTGTGCCGGATCAGGTTTCCGTTGGAACTCCACCGAGACCGTCGCCATGTGGCCGTCTACCACCGGCACTCTGTTGGCGTGTACGCTGAGAGAGAACTCAGCGGGGTCGACGGCGCCGCCGGCCAGCGTTCCCAGAATCTTACGGCTCTCCCGCTCGATCTTTTCCTCCTCACCGGCTATGTAAGGGATCACATTGCCCACGATATCCAGGGACGGCACACCAGGATATCCGGCTCCCGAAATTGCCTGCATGGTTGAAACGAACAATCGTTCGATGGTGAAAGCCCGGTGGAGTGGGGCGAGCGCCAGCGCCAGCGCGGCGGTAGAGCAGTTGGGATTGGCCAGAATGCCGCCGTCCCAGCCACGAGACTCCCGCTGACAATCCAGCAATGAAAGGTGGTCCTCGTTCACTTCGGGGATTAAAAGCGGAACGTCGGGATCCATGCGGTGGGTCCGGGTGTTTGTCACCACGATCGCGCCCGAAGCCGCAAAGGCTTGCTCGATGGGCCCGGCCACCTCGGCCTCCAGTGCGGAGAAGACGATCGCTCCCGGACTGGGCGGAACACATTCCTTCACCATGAGCCGGGCGATCTCGGGCGCCATCGGCACCGATTCCCGCCAGCGGGTTGCCTCGGCATAAGTGCGTCCGGAGCTGGCGGACGAAGCGGCCACCGCGGCCACTTCGAACCAGGGGTGCTCCGCCAGCAGGCGGACGAACTTCTGTCCGACGGTCCCTGTGGCTCCCAGCACGGTGACCGGGATTCTCTGAGTCACGCCGGACTCCGCTGGAGGAGATCTGAGGCCAGCCTCTCATAGAGATCAACGCCGCGGAGGAGATCAGCCTTCCGGATGTGCTCGTGACTGGTGTGCGCGACCCGGATGGTGCCGGGGCCCAGCTGATACCGCTCGCCCCAGGCGGAAAGAAAGGGTAGATCGCTGGCGTAACTCACGACGGTGGTCTCCCAGCCAGCCGGGGCGTTTCCGCCCTTGTGGAGTGGCAGCTCAACCGGAAAATCCACAGTCACTCCCGGAGCCAGGAGCGCTCGGATGCCGCTCTTCAGTGAATCCGAGGGTTCCACCGTCCGGATTAGCAGCTGGGCAGTGGCCAAGGGGGGAATCACGTTGGGCGCGACTCCTCCATCGATCAAACCAAGATTGAGGGTGGACTGTCCCAGCAGGGGGTCAGTGGGGAGCGGCATGCGCCGGATACGCTCGATGGTATCGAGCAGCGCGGCAATGGCACTGACTCCCTCGGCCGGATAGGCGGAATGCGCGGCTTTCCCCCGGGCCGTGAGGTCTATCCGGAGGGAGCCCTTTTGTCCGATCGAAAGGCGGTTCTCGGTGGGCTCGCCGTTGATCAGGAAACGCCCTCGCGGACTCAGCTCGCCGGCAGCCCGCGCCCCATCCGACCCATTCTCTTCACCCACCAGGAAGAGGAGCCCGATCCGCTGCTCGCCCCGGCCTGCCAGCCGCTCGGCGGCCTCTATCATGGCCGCCGCGAGCCCCTTCGCGTCGCAGCTTCCCCGGCCATGAATGATGTCGGCGTCTTCAGACAGTGGAACGTACGGCGGGACCGTGTCGAGGTGGGTGGAGAAGACCACGGTAGGTGACGCCCGGTACGCGTAGAGATTCTCCCGGCCTGGGCTCACCGGTTGGCGCACCGTGTGATAGCCCGCTCGCCGCAGGAGGGTGTCCAGAAAATCTGTAGCCGGGCCCTCGGAGCCGGTGGGCGTCTCCAGAGCCACGAGTGCCCGGGTCAGTTCCAATGCATCCATGAACGAGACGCCCCGCCAGCGACCGACGTGGCGGGGCTCCTGATCGAGAGAAAACAGAGCCTGCGCTAGGCAGACCGATTCTGGGTGACGAGCCGCTGTAAGCTAGGAAAGCGGGTGGGCTGCTGCAAGACGCTTTTCGGCTATTCACGGCTCATTCACGCTGAGTCCGTAATCTCCTTGGTGTGATTTCACCGCAACGACACAAGGCTTTGGCTGGAGGTTACGATGCGCGCCATCATCCTGTCACGTTTGATCACAGCACTGGGGGCCGCTGGTGCCATCGCAGCCTGTGAGGACTCTATGTCACCCTCGACTCCGGCCGGAACAACGGCAGGGATTACAGTAATTCCCAGCACTGCAACGATCCATGCCGGACAGCTGGTGACGCTTCAGGCCCGGATCAAAGACGAGTTCGGCGATGTGCTGGATGGCGCAGTCAGCTGGAAGAGCAGTGACGACGCCATCGCAACTGTCGGCTCAAACGGTGCCGTGGTGGGCCGGATGAAGGGCACGGTGACGGTCACGGCCAGCGCGCTGGGGAAGGCTCAGAGTGCCGTGGTTCACGTACTGGCACGGGAGTCAAAGGATGGCGGCAAGGGTACCGGCAAGAAAGGCGCGCCGCTCCTGCTGCGTCGGAACTGGCTCAGGTAAACCTGTTGCCGGCCGGCTAGGCGGGACGAACCGCCTGGTCGGCCGCCCGGGCAGCTCGCTGGCCTTCCGCTACATCAAGCGGACGGAGCAGGAGTGCCCCGAGAGCAAAGAACACGATCACCGAGAGGATGGCATTGCGGCTCGAGCCGGTGGCGGCAATGGTGCCGGCGAAGATCAGGGGTCCGAAGATCCCGGCGAACTTTTCGAAGACGCTGAAAAATCCGAAGAACTCCCCGGACTTGTGCTGCGGTATCATGCTGGCAAACAGCGAGCGGCTCAGCGCCTGTGTCCCGCCCTGAACCGTCCCCACCAGTGCGGCCAGAATGTAAAAGTGGGTTGCCGTCTTCATGAAGTATCCCAACACACTGATAGCCGTATAAGTGAGCAGCCCGAGGAACAATGCCCGCTTGGCGCCTATCCGGCTGGCAAGCATGCCGAACAGAAAGGAGCACGGGATTCCCACGAACTGGACCAGCAGGATGGCCCCGATCAGCGCGCTCTGGCCGATGCCCAGCTCGGTGCCATATGCCGTTGCCATCTTGATGATGGTCTGGATCCCGTCGTTGTAAATCAGGAAGGCCAACAGCATGAGAAACGCCTGCCGATAGCTGCGGAGCTCGCGAAAGGTTTCGCCCAGGCGAACAAACGCCATCCGGATCGGATTCTCTCCCCGATGCTCGTCCGGTTCGAGCGACGCCGGCGGTTCGGGAACCCGGCGAAAGAGCGGCAGGGAGAAGATGAGCCACCAGACCGCTACGGAGAGGAATGCCAGCCGGACCGGCAAGGTCGCCTGTGACGGGCTGAGTCCCGTCCCGGAGGGCAAACCAAACCAGTCCGGCCGCTGGATCCACGCCAGATTGAGGGCCAGAAGGACCCCGCCTCCAACGTAGCCAAGGGCATATCCGGCGGTTGACACCCGATCGATCTCGCCCGGCCGCGCCACATGAGGTAGCAGTGCTTCGTAGAAGACGAAGCTTCCCGCAACGCCGATCAGCGAGATGATGAACAGGATCGAAGCGAGGTCGAGGTCTCCCTGGCCGATGAAGAACATCCCCAATACGGCGAGTACCCCAATCCACATGAAGACGGCCAGCAGGCGCTTCTTGGTTCCCCGGTAGTCCGAGATGGCGCCAAGGATGGGAGACAGTACGGCGATGATGACCAACGCGACAGTGTTCACCGTCGCCAACCGCTGGGTAGCGCCGCTCTCGGCTAGTCCAGCCCCGGCGACCTTGACGAAATAGATAGGGAACACCGCCACCATGATCGTGGTCTGCATGGATGAAGCGGCCCAGTCGTACATGGCCCACGCCCGGAGCTCGGGGCGGTCCAGTCCCAGACGGGAGAGCAGGGATCCCATTGGCATGGCCGGGAAAGTAGGCGCCGCAGGGAAACCCGGTAAGGCTTCGCAACCTTTTGCCGATTGGTGAGGTCAAAGTGGACCATGAACTTCGTCTTTCACCATGCGGCCTTGATCTGCGCCTTTGCCGGTTTCCTGGGCCCCACCTGGATCAGCCCGCAGGAGTCTCCGGTGCAGCACCCGCTCACGCCCGCTCAGGTGGCGGCCTGGCGGGAGGATCTGGCCTACATGGCCCGGGAAATGGCTC
>DASUVR010000280.1:0-6475 GCA_036378855.1 Gemmatimonadales bacterium
GACGAGCTCTATCGAATGGAGCTCTCCTACGACGAGGATCGCTACGTTCCCGTCAGCGACTTCAACAACCAGACCGGGGCCGTGTTGCTGGGGCTCAAGCCGGCAGGCGAGGGCGGCGTGAGGGTGGTTTCCCGCAGCCAGTTGAGCCAGGAGGCCACCATTGCCCTCTCTCCTGCCGTCGACCTCAACCTGGACCTGACCCTGGGAGCGGTGAACGCAGATGTAGATCTCGGAGGTCTCCGGATCAACAATCTTCGGGTGAAAGCCGGCGCCAGCAGGACCGTACTGCGCTTTTCCCAGCCTAACGCTGTGCGTTGCGAGTTGGCAGCGATCAGTGCCGGTGCGGCCGAGGTGTCCGTTCTGGGTCTGGGCAACAGCCACTGCGATGACGTGGAGTTCGAAGGCGGGATGGGACGCGTCCTCCTCGATTTCGCCGGCCAATGGACCTCGAGCTCCCGGGTCGAGGTCAAGATGGCCATGGGCGAGCTGACCTTGCGGCTTCCCCGGCGGATCGGGCTGCAGATTACGATGGACAAGTTTCTCTCGAGCTTTGAGCCGGCCGGGCTCACCCGGCGGGGAAATACGTTTCAATCGGCCAACTACCAGAGCAGCACGCGGCATCTGGATCTGGATCTCACCACGGCCATGGGTGGCGTGAATGTGGAGTGGGTGGACTAAATTGGATCCATGTCGCCACTGGAAACCCTCGGCTTTGCGCTTGGCACCTCGTTCGCTTCGGGGCTGAACCTCTACGCCACCGTAGCCGCAGCGGGATTGTTCCAGCGATTCGGCATCATTCAGCTTCCCGAAAGCCTGCAGGTACTCGCCAGCCCCTTCGTTCTGGGGATCGCGATTTTGCTGTTCGTCATTGAATTCATCGCAGACAAGATCCCGTACGTCGACAGCGCGTGGGATGCCGTGCACACCTTCATCCGTCCCCCGGCCGCGGCCCTGATCTCTTACAGCGCCTTCGGCCACGTGCCTGAGGAATGGAAGATCACGGCGGCGCTGCTGGCGGGCGGGGTGGCGCTCACCTCACACGGCGCCAAGGCTACGACCCGCGCCGCCGCCAACACCAGCCCGGAACCGATCAGCAATTGGACGCTCAGCACTCTGGAGGACGGACTGGCGGTGTTCCTGGCCTGGCTGGCTGCGGCGCACCCGATCCTGACCGCCGCGGTCGTAGTGGTGCTGGTAATTCTCGCGGTGTTGTTGATCTGGAAGCTGGTAGGCTACGTGCGGGTGCTCCGCGACCGGGTGCGAGGATGGAAGGCCAGACCGGCCGGTCCGCCTGGAGGCGCCACCTAGCTCCCTGTCAGTCGAGTCTGGCCCGGACTCTCCCCCCCATTCCGACACCGAGGTGTCGCGCCGCCGAGCCATCACGCACGGCGATCTCCACCGCCCCTCCCGATCCGATGTAAGCCAGCAAGCTCCCGGTTGCCACGTCGTTGTAGGTCTGATGCAGGCGACCGATCTCCAGCTCGTCGATCTCGACCTTTGCGTGGTGCGGCACCAGGTCGGCGGTGAGGTTGGTTATCAGACTGCCAAACCGATCAACGTACACCACCTCTCCGACCACTGCTCCGTTCTCGCGATGCGGCGGAGTGTAGGCCAGCCGGTGAGGCATGCCGGCGAACTTCTGCCCCAATGAGGTAAGGGAGGCGCCGGTCGCCAGGGCCGCGGCAGCGGGAGCGAAGAGATCGCGGCCGTGAAAGGTGCTGGACGCTCCTTCCCGGACCGGGAGTTCGACAGCCTCGACCTCCGCGTCGTGCAGCACCGGGGTGAACACCCCGTTGTCGGGGCCGACGAACCGGTGTCCGTGTGCGCTCAGCGCCAGTGCGGCGCGCGAGCTGCCTACCCCGGGATCTACCACGACGAGGTGAATTGTGCCTTTGGGAAAGCGGTGCCAGGTGCGGCCCAGGATGTAGGCGGCGGACCGGATATCTCCGGGAGCGATCTCGTTGGTTACATCAACCAGCGTGGTGCCGGGAGCACCACTGAGGAGGACGCCCTTCACTTCGGCGACGTAGGAGTCGGCCGTGCCGAAGTCAGTGAGGAGGGTGATGGTACGTGGGGAACGTGGGGAAGGCATAGGCCGCGCAGCTAGACTCGTCCGATAAGTCCGTCGTTCCTCACGTTCCGCCGTTCCTCACCTTCTCCCTCACCCCCGCATGATCGGCAAAGCCATGCTCCGGCCCGCGGTCTTGCGCTGCAGCTGCTCGGCGATATCCCGGAGGCTTTGCGCGGCGGGGCTCTCAGGCTGGGCAATCAGGATGGGTTGCCCTTCGTCAGCCAGAGCGGCCAGCTGCGGTTGCAGTGGAACGCTACCCAGCAAGGGCACCGAAATCTCTTGGGCCAGGCGCTGCCCCCCGCCCGAGGAGAAAAGCTCAAATTTGCGGCCGGTCTCGGGATCGGTGAACCCGCTCATGTTCTCGACCACGCCAATGACCGGAACACCCACGCGCTCGAACATCTTTGCACCCCGAAGCGCGTCACCGACCGCGACTTCCTGAGGCGTAGTGACGATCAGCGCGCCGGCAACGTGAGTAGCCTGAACCAGGGAGAGTTGGGCATCGCCGGTGCCAGGAGGAAGATCGACGATGAAATAGTCCAGCTGGCCCCACTCCACGTCCTGGAGAAACTGATTGACGATCTTCATGATGATCGGACCGCGCCAGATCGCCGGCGCATCCCGCTCCACCAGAAAACCCAGGGACATGAGCTTCACGCCATAGGCGTCCAGCGGCTGGATTTTTCCTCGCAGCACCGGCGGGCGATCGAACACTCCGAACATCCGCGGAATGTTCGGTCCGTAGACGTCGGCATCCATTACGCCAACCTGAAATCCTGCCTGGACCAGGGCAATGGCAAGGTTGGCCGCGACAGTGGACTTGCCGACACCACCCTTGCCGGAGGAGATGGCGATGATCTTACCCAGATTGGGTTGCTCGGCCGGCTGAGGAGCCGCTGGTGCGGTGGGGGCTCCGGCTCCGGTCGGCGGTCCGTGACTGGGGCGGGCAGGCCCGGCCGGATTGGTCACGTTGATCTTGATCTCGTCCTTCCGCACGCCATCAACGGCGGCCACGGCGGTCCGAGCCGCCCGCACCAGGGAGGCAGGATCGTCGGGAGCCAGGAGGAAGGTGAAGGTTACCCGGCCCTCCTCGGTCACCGTGAGATCGCGAATCATCCCGGCCGAGAGCAGATCGTTCTCCAAGCGGGGATTCTGAATCCGGGCAAGTGCCGCGGTGACGCGGGCCTCGAGCGAATCGCTCACGGACTACACTGCCTCCACGTGCTTGACTTCCGGAACCATCTCTCGGAGCCGGGCCTCGATGCCGTGCTTCAAGGTGATCGTGGAAGCGGAGCAACCGTGACAGGTTCCCCCGAGCCGCAGCAGCAGGATCCCATCCTGCTCGTCGAAGTCTACGACCTCAACCCGCCCCCGGTGCGACGCTATGTAAGGCCGAAGGGTGTCGAGGGTCCGCTCGATGCGATCGATGGTGTCCATGGTGGGAAATATAGCGGGAGTCAGGGGTCGGAGACGGGAGTCACGAATCAGGAGTCAGGAGTCAGGAGATCCAGTGGGGAGTAACACACTCTAGGCGTCCAGGGGCATCACTCGCGACTCGGGACTCGCGATTCGCGACTTCCGTTCGTCCCCAAATACTCTCTCGCGGCCGTGAGCACCGTGTCCTGCACCTCCGCCAGCGATCCGGCCAGCGAGAGACCGGCCGCTTTGGTATGTCCCCCTCCGCCATAGGCTTTGGCGAAGGCGGCGACATCCACGTCGCCCACCGATCGGAGGGAGACTTTGACCCGGCCCTGGGCAATCTCCCGGAAGAGCAGCGCCATGCGCACACCCTCGATCGAGCGGGGAAACTCGACCACCCCGTCCAGGTCGTCTGACGAGACCCCATGGCGCTCGATCGAGCCCGGAGGGACCGTTACCCAGGCCAGCCCGTACTCCGGCTCCACCACCAGGGTTTGCAGCGCCTCGGCAAAGAGACGCGGCCGACCCTCGGGGGCCCGGGCATACACCTCGAGATAGATCTGCTCCGGATCTACCCCAATCTCCAGCAGGTCGGCCGCAATCCTGAGGGTATGAGGCCGGGTGTTGCTGAACCGGAAACCCCCGGTATCGGTGAGCAGCGCCACGTAGAGCGCACGGGCGACGGCCTGAGTCACGGTCCAATCGTTTGCCCGGGCAATCTCGAAGATCAGCTCGCCGGTGGCCGCGGCATCCGGATCCACATAGCGGGGTCCGGCCGGAAGCATCCCGGCACTGACGTGATGATCCACACAGGCGACTGGAACACCGCGCTGCTTGACCGTATCGCTCAGCATGCCCAGCCGCGCCAGATCCGAGATGTCCAGCACGACGATCAGGTCGGCCCGGCGCAACTCCTTGATCGCTTCGCTGGTCTTGTCCACTCCGGGGATATCGCGGAAGAGGAACCCGAACCGGGGCGGTGTCGGAGTGGGGTTGGTGATGATGGCATCGATATTCTGGGCCCGGAGGAGGTGCACCAGTGCCACCTCACTGCCCAGACCATCGCCATCGGGGTTGACGTGGGTGGTGATGCAAACACGCTGGCCCGGCCGGAGCGCATCGGCGAACGATTTAGCTCCGGCGATCTTCTCGGGAGACAGCAACAGCGGCATTTCCAATACTAACCGGAGACAACCACCGGCGCGAAACCCTACGTATCGTTGCCGACCGCCAGCCGGGAATGGGTTCGGCTATAGCTGAAGTAGATGACCAGTCCGATCACCAGCCAGATGACGAGCCGGAGCCAGGTCTCCTTGTCCAGATAGGCCATGAGATACGCGGAAGAGAGCGCGCCCATCGGGGCCACGAACCAGACCATCGGGGTCTTGAATGGCCGGGGCAGATTGGGCTCGCGAATTCTCAACACCAGAACCCCACAACATACGATCACGAAGGCCAGCAGAGTTCCGATCGACACCAGTTTGGCCGCGTCCCTGACCGGAAGAATGGCTGCGGGGATCGAAACGGCCAGTCCGGTGACGATGGACGTGATATAAGGAGTACGGAATCTGGGGTGAACCCGCCGAATGAAGGGAGGGAGCAGTCCATCGCGGGACATCGAATAGAAAATGCGGGATTGCCCCAGCAGCTGGACCAGAATGACCGACGTGAGTCCGGCGATGGCTCCAATCTTGATGAAGGCACCGAAGAATCCGAGCCCGGTATAATCCGCAACCTTGGCGATGGGGGCCGGCACGTCCAGATCGGTATAGTGCACGATACCGGTGGCAATGGCAGATACTACGATGTACAGAATGGTACAGGCGATCAGCGATCCGATGATGGCAATGGGCATGTCCCGCTGCGGATTCTTGGCTTCCTGCGCCGCGGTTGTAACCGAATCGAACCCGATATAGGCAAAGAACACGATCGCCGCTCCGGCCACGACGCCGCTGAATCCGAAGTGCTCCCGTGCCCCGGTATTGGGTGGAATGAAGGGATGCCAATTGTCCGGGTTCACATGCGGGGCCGCCAGGGCGATGAAGAGCAGGACGACGGCCACCTTGATGAGAACGATGACGTTGTTCACCGAGGCCGACTCCTTGATCCCTACCACCAGCAGGGTGGTGATAAGCGCGATGATGAACACCGCCGGCAGATTCAGCAGCGCGGTCACCTGACTGCCGTCAGCCAGAGTTACCACTGTTCCCCGGGCAGCCTGCCAGTGGGCCGGGATGTGAATCCCCAGGCCGTCCAGAAACGAGACCATGTAGCCGGACCAGCCGATGGCTACTGTGGTTGCGGCAAGGGCGTACTCCAGCACCAGGTCCCACCCGATGATCCAGGCAATGAACTCGCCCAGCGTGGCATATCCGTAGGTGTAGGCGCTGCCCGCCATGGGCACCAGCGAAGCGAACTCGCTATAGCACAGCGCGGCAAAGATGGACGCCACCCCCGCCAGCACGAATGACAGGACCACCGCGGGGCCCGCGTTCTGTGCCGCCACCGTTCCGGTCAGCACGAAGATCCCGGTGCCGATGATGGCACCCACGCCGAGCGCCGTCAGGTTCACCACTCCGAGCGCTCGTTTGAGACTATGGTCTGCGGCGGCTTCTGCCTGCAGCGCGGTGACGCTCTTGCGTCGGAAGAGCCCGTTCACGCCGATTTCCTCATTGATTGGACGTCCCGTTCACGCTGCAGCACGCTGTGCTTCCGGCCATAGCCGAAGTAGATCAGGAATCCGATCAGAAGCCACACGATCAGACGAATCCAGGTATCGGCTGGAAGCGTTGCCATGAGACCCAGGCAGCAGAGAATGCCCATGACCGGCACGAAGGGCACGAGAGGGGTCCGGAACGGCCGGTCCAGATCAGGCCGCTTTTTTCGGAGTATCAGTACCCCGACACAGACCAGCACGAACGCCAACAGCGTGCCGATGTTGACCAGCTGGCCCAGCAGCTGAAGCGGTAGAATTCCGGTGGCAAG
>DASUVR010000281.1:0-2114 GCA_036378855.1 Gemmatimonadales bacterium
CCGACGGGACGAAGATCAGACGGCATTGTTGTAGGTTGTTCTGGTTTAAGGTACCGAGCGCTTCCAATAAGGACTTTCCGTGAATAAGCAGGACCTCGTCGCCGCGGTTGCCAAGCAGCTGGGCGTCAGCAAGGCCAAGGCAACCGAAATCGCCGAGCTCTTTTTCTCGTCCAGCGGTATTCTCGCGACGGAGCTGAAGCGGGGAGGAAAGGTTGCGATCTCAGGGTTTGGGACCTTCGAGACCCGGAAGCGCGCTGCCCGGGAATGGCGAGACCCACGCACCGGCAAGGCGAGTGACATCAAAGCCGGAATGGTGCCGACCTTCCGGGCTAGCCGCTCGTTACGAGACCTGGTGAACCGGAAGCGTTAGCGTGAGTTGGTTCTGCGGGCCGGTCTGCTCCGGGCATCGCCGTCTCCCCGCCCGGGGCGAGTAGGACCTCGATCCACTCGGGCGGTTACCCGCTTACGCCGGATCGTCATCCCGTTGAGCTGCCCGGCCAGCCGTTCCGCTTCCTGGCCCGGCAGCTCGATCAATGAATATCCGTCGCGGAGCTCGATTCTGCCGATCTGCGTCCGGTCGAAGCGCAACTCCTTGGTGAGCAGCGCCACCAGGTCGTTGGCTGTAACTCCATCCTTCTTGCCGGCACCGACAAACACTTTGGCTGTCTCCGAGGCATGCGGCCCTGGCGATGCTGGCGTCGCTGCCGGGTGGGCCGAACCGCGCCAGAGCTGGTAGAGAGCCGCAGCTACGCTGGGAGCATCATATCGCTCGAACAGAGGAGCCAGAGTGAGAAGAGCCCGGGACCCCTGGCCGGTTTTTTCGATGATGCTCTGGATCTCCTGTCGCTGGAGCGATTCGGCGCTCCGCGCGGCGTCGAGCGGTCCCGGCAGCTGCAACGGACGTCGTGGGGCGGCAATACGGGCTACGTAGGCTTCGGTGCCAGTGGGAACGAGCAGGATCACCTCGCCGGCGCCGAGCAGCTGTTCGAGCCGATCGCGGGTCGGCAGATCAAAGGCGATGATGGTGTCGGCGGTCGGCGCATCATCCACCACCAACTGAAGATCTGATTGATTGCCGGCAATCAAACGTCGAATGGCTCCGTGGTATCCTCGATCGGCAGTCCAGACTACCAACGAAGCCGGATCGACCACCTCGATGACATCAGCGAGGGCCTGTACTCGCCTGTTCCAGGCGGTAGTCACCGTGCGGACCGGCCCGAGCGGCCCGGCATCCAGCCGGTCGGCGCCGACAATGAGTGCCTTTCGGGCGTAGCGATCCACCCAGCCGGGTACCCGCGCGGGCTCCGCCGTGTAGACAATCCGTTGTGCCTCACGGGGCAGGTCCTGCATCAGCGGCATCACGCTGTCGTCGTCAGGCAGCGATTCCGGCCACGCCAGAAGCAACGCACCCACCGTTTCCATCCTCAGCGCGGAGCGGGCAACCAGCTGTAGGGCGGTCTCGAGCGTGGTCACCAGAACGTCCAGGGACTCACCGCGCAGCCGCCGCATGGCCCGGCTGGGGCCCCGGCCGACCTGAATCGACAGCGAAGCATCCTGAGCCAGCTCTGATATCAGCGCTCCCCAATCTTCCAGCTGTACCGGCGGAACCAGGACCAGTGCCGGTTTTCCCCGTTCCAGTCGGCTGAGTATTCCGGCAACAGCCGGGGCCGCATAGACCGGAATCGGAGGAGCGAGGGCTACGAGATTGTGGCCCCGAGCCGCGGTGGGAGCTACCTCGCGGGCGCCCTGCGTCTCTGGTGTCCACCCGCGCTGGTCGAGAACTCGGGCGATGGAAGGCTGGATGTGAAGTTCTTCAAAGGAAGGCAAAGGTTCTCCGGCGGGAGGGCTGGATGTGACTGGAGCCCCAAGCTAAGCGCGCGGCGGTTGACATCGCCAGCCCGTGGGCCAAAGTTTTCCCGGTCTCTTCCGCACATCACCCCCATCGTGGAATTGCTGGATGCCCGATCCATTATCGATCAACGTGCAGCATCTCAAGGCCTCGGAGACAGTCGCCATCAGCAACGAGGCCAAACGCCGGAAGGCGGCAGGCGAAGATGTGCTGGACCTCGGCGTCGGGGAGCCGGATTTCGACACGCCGGCTCCAGCTTCCCAGG
>DASUVR010000282.1:0-5871 GCA_036378855.1 Gemmatimonadales bacterium
AACCGGTGGGCGATCGTGGACGGTGTACTGGAAGCCCAACCCAAATGAAAGGGCTCCGGGCGTGTAGCGAAGCTGAGCCTCCCCTCCGAATCCATTCTTGAGAGTCTGAAACACGTCGCCGAAAACCGCGTTATAGAGTCCCGAAACCTGGATCGACACCGCCTGGGCCGATTGTGCTGCTGCTTTGCCGGCAACGAGCAGTGTCAGTGCCGTGAGAACTCCTGAAGATCTTTGGTACACTCTAGCTCCCGATCATCGGGGTCTACCCGCCCCGGATTTCGGCGCGACTGGTGGCGGACCCGAGTGCCTTGCTGATGAAGATGTTCGCAGCTGGCTCATCCCTGGCGCACTGCCGGTGACCGTGTAATGGAACTGCACGGGTGAGCCCTCTGGCACCGAAGCTGTAGCCATGGTGCAGAACGGCTGGTCGCCGGAGGGCTCAGTTCCGGTGGGTTGGCGTGTGCTCGAGTAGCCATTGGCATCGGTCGGGGGCACCGGCTCGCCGGCTATGCCATCGCAGGTAGACCACTGGACCGCGATGTTGCTTACGCCGTTGCCGTACTGATCCACCACCCGCACAACGAGCAGCTCCGGCAACTGAGAATTTACTGCAGCTGTCTGACTATCACCGGAAACTTTCGTCAGCCGGCTGGCCGCATCCGGGATGGCCAGAATGCTGTCCCGGAAGACGCGGCCATCCGGTAGCCCCAGTTGCAGGTACTGATATCCTGCCGTGGTACCAAGGGTCCAGCTGCCTGCCTGCACTACTCCATTGAAGTCGCTGAAGGGTGTCACCGGCAGGGCGGTTCCGCCAGACGGCGTCTTCAGGGTAAAGTCCGCGTCTGCCACCGGCCGGGTTGAGGCATCTCTGAAGGTCCAGGAGATTACCGGCCCGCCAATGGTGCTACCCACCACCGCAGAAGCGGGATGGCTCGGCGCGGCCGTAACGGTGGAAACGCTCGGCAAGGTCACTCGTGCGGTCGCGCTCTGGAGGCCCGGAGCGGCAAAGGTGAGGTCCTTGGGTCCCGGTATGCCCTGCAGCGTCAGCGTGCTGAACGCGGCCCGTCCATTCTCGTCGGTCGCCACTGTTTCACCGGTGACCGTAGTTCCCGACGGCAGCGCGGAGACGGTCACCATCACCCCGGCTTGCGCGATCGGATTGCCGCTGGCGTCCTGAATCTGGAGTATTGGCTGGCTCACCAACGGCAGACGGCTTCGCGCACCGGTCGAGGGCTGGGTCACGAACGCCAGGCGTGCGGCTGAGCCCTCCGTGATGGCAAATGGCGTCGAGGTCACGCCTCCCAGTCCAGGCGCACTGAACGACAGGGTGTAGTTGCCTGCCACGCCGCTGACCGCCAGCCCGCTGAAGGCGGCCTGGCCGTTCGCGTCGGTGGTTGCCGTCTGGTTTGTCAGCGTGCCGCTGGGCCCGGATGATATCGCGGCCGTGACCGCGATGCCCGGCTGTGCCGTCGGGTTCCCATTCTCATCTGTTGTTTGCAGCACCGGCTGCTGCGCAAACGGCGTCCCGCTCTGAGTGGGAGAAGACGGCTGGGTCGAGATTCTCAGCCGTCCGGCGGCGCCGGCCCGCGCCGTTGCGGTGAATCGAACCGGCAGAACCGGCGAGGCCTCGATCCGGGCGGTCAGGGTGTATTGAACGTTGGCTGTTGTGCCCAGCGTCCAGCTCACCTGCGCCAGACCCTGCTCGTTGGTGGTGGCCACCTCTGGGGATACCGCGGAGTTCCGGTTTGGTGTGAACGTCACCTCAATGCCGGGGACTCCGTTTCCGGCCGCATCCTTGACCATGACGGAGGGACCCGGACTCACGGGAGAGTTGACGGTTCCCTCATAGGTGAGGGGCTCCACGCCAGTCATGCTCGCCGGTGTGCCGGCCAGAAGCTGGATGGGTCCTGACTCTGTCGTCGCACCCTGCGCGGTAAAGCGGAGAGTCTGGGCTCCCTGCGCTCCGGTTAGCGCCAGGCCGCTGAAGCTGGCAACCCCACTGCCGTCGGAAGTGGCCGTGGCGCTGCCCGTCACTGTAGCTCCTCCTGAGCCGATGGAAACAGCTACTTCCACTCCGGAGACTGGATGGTCATCCGCATCCAGCACATCGAGAACCGGCTGACTCTCCAGCGGAACTCCATTCTGGGCCGTCTCGGACAATCCGGCGTGAAGCACCAGCTTGGCTGCTGTGGCCGGCTCCGCCGTCGCCGAGAGCTGAAGCGGAGAGTGCTCCAGCGGAGCGTTGTCGTTATTTACCGCCTCCGCCGAAACGTTCTGTGCGCCGAGCTGCTCGCCCAGAACCCAGCGGACTCCGGCTAGCCCGAGGGTATCGGATTGGGCGCTGTCGCTGGAAAGCCGTCCACCGCCGCTGGCAACGCTGAATCTGACCGTCACCCCCGGTACCGGGCGGCCCGCATCGTCGGTGACCTTTACCGCGATCGGCTCGGATAGCTCCCGTCCCGGGGTCCCGGTCTGATTATTCCCTGACCCGACGTCCATGGAGCTCGGCTGGGGCCGCTCCGGACCGAGATGGCAGAAGGGCCCGTCGCACGGCTCGACACTGCCGCCGCTGTCGCAGCTTTGCAGGGCGGTCATCACCGCTAGCAAGGGCAGGAGCCCGAGCAGTCTCGTTCTCGGCCGGTGAAGTCGCAGGGGGGTCCCCATCGGGTTACGGGTTATCGCGCTGTAGGGTAATACATCTAGTATCTCACCTGGGAAGCGTCTGTCAAGTTTGTGATCGGCATCACCTTAGCTCATTGCACCTGGGTGGCGCGGTAGCTAATTCGGTCGCGAAGCTGCTTCGCCCCAGTCAAGTGATGGTCAAGTAGCCAGACGCCCCGGCCGCTAGAGCAGCCGGGGCGTCTGGCCCGAACGGTAACCGGTGACTGCGTCAGACGCTGAGCACGACCTTCTCGCAGTTGTCTTCCTTGTTTACGAACATGTCAAAGCCCTTGGCCGCCTGGTCCAGCGGCAGCCGGTGGGTAATGACAAAGCTGGGGTCGATGTCTCCGTTCTGAATCCGCTCGAGCAGCGGGCGCAGATACCGGTGGACATGACACTGGCCGCTGCGGATGGTAAGCGACCGGTTCATCACGGCTCCCATGGGAAACTTGTCAATGAACCCGCCATACACCCCGATAACCGAAACCGTCCCACCGTTCCGGCAGGCCAGAATGGCTTCCCGCAACGCTATGGGGCGATCGGTCTCCATCATGGTGGCCTGCTTCACCCGGTCATAGGCGTAGGTGATCCCATGCCCGTGCGCTTCCATCCCTACGGCGTCAATGCATTTGTCGGGACCTCGCCCACCGGTCAGTTCCAGCAGTGCGTCCTGGACGTTGAGCTCCTCGTAGTTGATGGTATCTGAGGCGCCCGCCCGTTCCTTGGCCATGTCCAACCGGTACTTGAACCGGTCGATTGCAATGACCCGTTCCGCCCCCAGCAGGTAGGCGCTGGCGATCGCAAACTGCCCGACCGGGCCTGCCCCCCACACCGCTACCACGTCACCACCTTGGATATCGCACATCTCAGCGCCCATGTAGCCGGTGGGGAAGATGTCCGACAGGAACAGCACCTGGTCGTCGGTCAGATCTTCCGGGACTTTCAAGGGCCCGACGTCGGCGAACGGCACTCGGGCATACTCGGCCTGGCCGCCGGCGAATCCGCCGAGCATGTGGGAGTAGCCAAAAATTCCGCAGGGGGAGGGCCCCAGCAGCTTCTCCGCGATCCAGGCATTGGGATTGGAGTTTTCGCAGAGCGAGAACATCTGCGCATCACAGGCAGCGCAGGCTCCGCACGCGATCGGAAACGGAACCACTACCCGGTCACCCACCTTCAGATTGCGAACCGAGGAGCCAACCTCCACTACTTCGCCCATGAACTCGTGGCCCAGCACATCGCCCCGTTCCATGGTAGGAACGAAACCGTTGTAAAGGTGGAGATCCGATCCGCAGATGGCGGTGGACGTGATCCGAATGATGGCATCGTGGGAGTTGAGGATCTTTGGATCCGGCACCTCTTGGACTTCCACCTTCCGCTTTCCCATCCAGCAGTTGGCCTTCATGATCTATGTCTCTCTTTCCGAGCCGTGCGGCTCAGTCAGCGTTGAACCGCGTGCTCGCGAGGTGTGCCCAGAAGCTCAACATCCTCCAGGCTTTCCGGCGGCTGTGCCGGATGCATGCCCGAGTGGATGCTGGAATCCGAGTGGACGACCTCTCCCGTCTCCATAACCTGCTTGAAGCGGCGCAAATCGCCCTTGACCTGCTGCTCCGGTTCTTCGCCGAAAAGCTTGGCAATCAGCGATCCCAGCTTTCCTCCTGGAGGCTGGTAGCGAAGCTCGACATGGATCTCAGTGCCCCGGTTACCGGGCGCGTCCTTGAACCGCACCGTCCCGGAATTGGGGATGGAGGCGTCCGGCAAAGAGCGCCAGGAGATCAGCTCGTTGGGGCGGTCTTCGATGGTCTCCGCCTCCCACTCGACGGTGGTGCCCGCCGGAGCCTTGGCCTTCCAACGAGACCGGTTGTTGTCCAGCACCTCCACCGAATCCAGGTGAGCCATGAAGCGCGGAAGGTTCTCGAAGTTGTGCCAGAACCCGTAGACTTCGCTCCGGGGCCGCTTGATAGTCAGGGCTTGAGTGACGTGAACGCCACTCGACAGCTGTCGATTCTGCTGGCTGGACCCATTGGTTCTGTGCTCACTCGCGTTTCCTCCGGGGCGGCTCAGCTGCTGGCCGGTGAGGAAGTCGACCACGGTCACACCCGCCACAGCCGCCGTGGCTGCGGCAACCCGGTTCCGGTCGTTTTGATCGTCATTCATGGCCTTGCCCAGCAGGGCCAGATCCATCAGGTCTCCGCCCACCCGGCTCCACACCCAGCCTGGAGACTCGGGGGAGGCAAGGATTCCGATGCCGCTGGCGATCTCCCTTACGCCAAGAGCGAACATCGTGTTCCGGGTTTCATCGTCGTCACTTATGCCGATCAGCCGGGCCAGAGAACGAGGTGCGCCGATCTCGGCCAAGCCTAATCCAATGCTGAACCATCCCAGGCCTCTAGCACGCCGCTGGGCGCTGCTCTCCATGTTGTTGCCTGAAGGCTGGTCGGTATACCGTCGGCGATACCGCATGCCTTGTTCGGTTGCTGCAGTCATGATTCCCCCTTCTCCTGCATCGTCGTGAATCGAAATTTGGCCGCGGGCAGACCATCTGATCGTCGTAGTGGGGCGCGTTGCGAAGACGGATGAGCAGGCGATCAGATGCTGCCCGGCGCATTACGGGCAATTCCGGTGGCGACCTCAGTTAGCGGGCCGCGGAGTGCGATAGTGATAGCGGGGAGAGCAGGCGAGGTCCGTGACCCTGATCACGCCAAAATGCAGGATTGTGCAGACGTCTACGCTCGAGTCAACAGCAACCTCAGCGGGGTGATCTGCTCCGGATCAGGCCGCGAACGGTTGTGACCAGTCCCTCGAGGGGGAAGGGCTTCTGCAAAAAGGGGGCGGACGTACGGGGAGAGCCGCGACGGAATATGTCGTTCACGTCGTAGGCAGAGATGTAGAGGATGGGGAGATCGGGCCAGCGCTGGGAGATACGGCGGCCCAGCTCGCGGCCGTCCATACCGGGCATGACCACGTCGGTTATTACCAAGTCAACCGGCTCGGGGGCGCCTTCCATAACCTCAAGCGCCTCGGCTCCCTGCCCGGCTTCCAGCGTAGAAAAGCCTTCGGCCTGCAAGGTGCGACATACCAGCTCACGCAGGCCTTGCTCGTCGTCGACTACAAGAACCACTCGCCTGGGCTCGGTAGTGGTGTCAGGCCCTGCCACAGCCTCGCCGCATGGGGGTTGATGGGGAAGCGGTAAGCATGCCGCAACTTACTACC
>DASUVR010000283.1:0-4955 GCA_036378855.1 Gemmatimonadales bacterium
CCCGATTCGGATGGACGTGGCATTGCCCCCCAGAGGTATGTGGTAGGTCAGCCGGCCGCGAACCGGGGTATTTGAAACCGAGCTTCCCGCCGGCCCGTCGGCGGTGGTGGTGGCGGCCTCGGCTTCGATCGCCAGGTTACGAAGGAAAAAGAACCCGAGTGAGCCTCCGCCCCCGACCTGGTCGTCGAGATTCAGGGCGTCGTCGAAGAAGCTGTAGCGACCGAAGCCGGTGATCTCGAAACTTCCCGGGGTCTGCCCGCTCAGTACCGTCGTACCGGCGGTTAGGAAAAGTGCCAATACCGCAGTGGACCGTAGCATGCGACCGCTCCTGGCGAAGTTCTTTATCGGAGACACGACAAATCCGGGCGAACATAGAACAGCGGGAGGAGATGATCTATTGGACCAAGGGTGAGGGAGCCTGCTGCGTGGAGAGGCATGCCCTGAGGGGATGGCGCCGATAGGTAGGCAGGCGAATCAGATAGCGAACCATGGCGCGGGTACCCGGCACCAGGAACTCGTAGTGCTCCAGAAGATCGAGCCCGTCTGAGGAGGCATCGGCCATCGTGCTCTGAAGGAAGTGGACCGCGAACGCGATCGCCTCGGCCCGGTGTTCAGCCCTGCTCCCGTAGCCGTACCGGTCTGGATCTCCCACGGCGAGCACATTGCCCAGTATCGAATCCACCCGGCCCATCTCACGCTGTTCCCAGCGGTGTCCCAGCTCGTGGGCAAAGGCGTGCCGCAGCTGTTCCTGGCTGATGATGTGGACCGGATCCAGCGCCACCGAATCTCGGGGACGCACGTATTCGGCCAGATCGCCCATGCCCACTCCCCGCGGTCCAACCAGACCCACCGGCCTGGCCGGCTTCCCGAAGAGGGCATACAGCGTGTCGGCATAGGCGCTATGAGACAGCTTCCGCGTCACTCCGCTTGCGGTTTCAGTATTGGCGATTCCGGGTGCCGGGTTGCTCGGTGCGGGTGCGAAGAGAACCTGGGTGAATATGGCGGGCAGGCCGCCGGGGTCTGCCGTCTCGAAAACGCCATCGTTGATTCGGAAAACGTAGGAGACCCTGCTGCCGAGCTTTCCGGTGTAGGCCAGTCTCGCTTGTGATGCGGACCGCTGGCTCGAGCGTATAGGCTCATCGCTCGGTAGGGTCTGGTAGCTCAGTAGAACGGTTCCGCTGGGCGAGCGGAAAGTCAGTCCATGCTCGGTCAGGGACAGCACTCCTCGCACCGGCGGAAGTCCGTTGCGGGAGAAGTACCCGGGAACTCCGGCCGGCAGTGAGGCCGCGGGATAGGTGACGGATTGATCCTGGCCCGCTGCAGCGAGCACCAGGTACATGCCAAGCTCGAGAGCCACCGACATTGGCCCCCCCTGTTCTTCCGGACTGACGATCGGGATATGAAGGATTGTGGCGTTGGATCGCGCAGGAAGCCATTAGACCAAAGGGCAGGGTCCGATTCTTCAGCGTCAATCCTCATGCCGGGGAGCACGCCGCTCCCGCTTGGTTGCGGCCCGCCGCCGCTTGGCTTCGAGCCGGGCCGCCTTTGCCGCCCGGCTGGGCCTGGTCGGCCTCCGCCTCTTGGGCAGCACCAGCGCCGCGGCAACCACATCCCGGAGCCGCTCGGTTACTTCTTCGCGGTTTCTCAATTGGCTCCTTGTGCCACTGGAGACCAGTCGCAAGCGGCCATTGCTGTCGAGCCTGGTCGCCAACTTCTGCAGGAGCCGTTCGCGCTGATCAGCGGTGGGAGCCGTTGACCCCGCCACATCCCACCAGACCTCGATCCGGGTAGAGGATGTGTTGACGTGCTGGCCTCCCGGTCCTCCAGAGCGGGAGGCCCGGTACTCGAGCTCGGAGAGGGGAATGCTGAGCTCCGGTGTAATCTGGAGTGCGTTGCCGTCGGCCATGTCGAAAGGTACGTTCCGCCTCACCTCTTTCGCAGCTACGTTTCTCCCATGACCGATCATCCAATCCTGTATGCCCACCTGCAGACGCTTGGCCGAGTAGTGCTGGGCTATTCCGGAGGGGTCGACTCCGCTCTGCTGGCAGTCGCCGGCACCAGGGCTCTCGGCCGGGAGAATTTCCTGGCGGTGATCGGTCGCAGTGCTTCCTATCCCGAGGACCAGTATGACACCGCGTTTCAGCTCGCCCGGGAGTTTGGCATTCCGGTTCGAGAGCTCGACACTCGGGAGCTCTCCGATCCCCGGTACCTGGGCAACTCCACCGAGCGTTGCTATTTCTGCAAATCCGAGCTGTGGACCCGGCTGGGGGAGCTGGCGACTGAAATAGGCTTCGATACCGTGATCGATGGAACCAACGCCGACGATCTGGGTGAACACCGGCCCGGGCTTCGTGCCTCCCGCGAGCAGGCCGTGCGCTCGCCACTGGCGGAACTGGGCTGGACCAAAGCAAGAGTTCGGGCAGCCGCGCAGAGTCTCGGTCTGCCAACCTGGAATGCGCCCGCGGCGCCCTGCCTGTCGAGCCGAGTGATGTACGGGATCAGCATAACTCCGGAGCGGCTGCGGCAGGTGGAGCTGGGAGAGTCGTTTCTTCGTTCCATCGGAGTCACCGGCGATATCCGGGTGAGACATCACGGCGACAAGGCTCGACTCGAGCTGCAGCCGGATCAGATGGAGCGGGTACGGGACCAGTGGGCCCGGGTTGAAGCCACCTTTCTGGGTCTTGGGTTCCATGCCGTTGAGCTCGATCCGCACGGTTATCGCCGGGGCGGGCTGCTCGCCCTGGCTTCCCAGCTGCCTGATTGATGCGGCTCTTTGCGGCGGTGCCGATCCCGGACCCCGCCCGGGGCCAGATTCTCGATCTGTTGGCCGATCTCCGGAACGGCGACTGGCCGGTGCGCTGGGTCCACGACGAGGGTCTCCACCTCACTCTCAAATTTTTCGGTGAGGTAGGTTCCGACCGGCTCGACGTGATTGCCGAAGCGCTCCGCTTCGCGGCTGCCGGAGCTGGACCCCAGGCCCTGGCGCTGGGCGAATTGGGGGCGTTTCCCAGCCGAAGCCGTCCCCGAATTCTTTGGGTCGGTGTTCATGCGCCACCGTCACTCGAGCTGCTGCAGGACCGCATCGAGCGGGGCTCCGAGGCCATCGGCTTCGCTCCGGAAGGAATACCTTTCAAGCCCCACGTCACCCTCGGACGCGTACGGGAAGGCCAGCGGATTCCCACCCGCGGATTGGATGCTCATGCGGACCGGTTCCAGCCGATGCCGTTCGTCGCCGAAGAGCTGGTGCTCTACGAGAGCGTGCTCACGACGGGAGGCCCTCGTTACCAATCGCGCCTCACCCTGGATCTGACCAACTGATGGGGTGCCTGGCTGCACCGTTCAAGTTCGCAGGATGTCTCGGCATGTTGGCCGCTCTGTTCATCGGCTGGATGTACCGGGATCGCCTGACCAGCGAGGCCCGCCGCGTCTTCGGGTCCTTCGGTGGGACAGAAGCGCCGGCATCGGCGGGGCGGCCCGGGTCGCGGGCGCTGGTTACGGCGCACGCCAAGATCGATTCCTTGAACGGATGGAGGGCAGATTCCGTGGTGCTGAGTGCGTCCGAGGTGGCCTCGATGATTGGGTCCGGACTCGACCCCAGTCTTCGCAGTCAGCTGGACTCATTACAAGTGGAGCTGCAGGATGGGAGCATCACGGTGAAGGCTCGTCTGGCCACGGCTCGGTTACCCAAGGAGTTGATTGGACCGCTCAGCATGGCGCTCAAGCCTACCGAGCCGATCCGGGCGGCCGGCCCCCTGACCGTGGTGGCTCCGCGGCAGGCGGAATGGGCGGTTCGCTCGTTCAGCATTCGCGGCTTTCCGCTACCCCATGATGCTGTCCCTCAGCTGGTCTCCAAGGCCCTGGGCGATCCGTCGAGAAAGACGGTTCCGGTACGGATCCCGGCCGGGATTCGGGAAATCCATCTCCGGGCGACTGGCGCCACTCTGATCGGAGCGCCACCGTCATGAGCTATCGCATTCTGATCGTAGATGACGAGGCGGGAATCCGTCAGGCGCTCAAGCAGGTGCTGGAATACGAGAACCTGGTGGTGAAGGTGACCGCCTCCGGCGGCGAGGCGCTCACCGTGTACCCGGATTTTCGTCCCCACCTGGTTTTCCTCGACGTAAAGATGGCCGGGCTGGATGGACTGGAGACGCTTACCCGCCTGCGCAGCCTCGATCCCAACTCCCAGGTGGTGATGATCTCGGGACACGGTACCATAGCGACGGCAGTGGAGGCCACCCAGCGGGGTGCATTCGATTTTCTGGAAAAGCCGCTCGACACCGATCGGCTGCTGGTCACGGTGCGGAATGCGCTGGCTCAGGCCAAGCTGATGGATGAGAACACGAGGCTACGAGAGGAGAGCGAGAGCCGCTTCCGCATGGTGGGCGATAGTCCTGCCCTCCAGGAGGTGCGCGAGCTCATTGCCAAGGTCGGCCCCACCTCGGCGCGGGTGCTGATCACCGGTGAGAACGGTACCGGCAAGGAGCTGGTAGCCCGCTCACTGCATGAAGTTTCTCCCCGGCAGGGGGGAGCCTTCATCGAAGTGAACTGCGCCGCCATTCCTTCCGAGCTGATCGAGAGCGAGCTCTTCGGGCACATGAAAGGCTCGTTCACCGGCGCCTTTGCGGACAGAGCAGGGAAGTTCGAGCAAGCCGATGGAGGAACCCTCTTCCTCGACGAGATCGGGGACATGTCCCTCTCTGCGCAGTCCAAGTTGCTTCGGGTGCTGCAGGAAGGAGTGGTCACCCGGATCGGCGGGTCGAAGCCGATTCAAGTAGACGTCCGGGTGCTGGCCGCCACAAATAAGGATCTGGAGCAGGAAATCACCGAGGGACGATTCCGCGAAGATCTCCTGTATCGGCTCAACGTCGTGCCCATCCGGGTGCCGCCGCTACGCGAGCGCCGGGCCGACATTCCGGCGCTGGTGGGCTACTTCGCCGACCAGCTGTCCGCCA